>JAZUMM010000231.1:0-4915 GCA_045603625.1 Acutalibacteraceae bacterium
GGCAAAACCTACGACCGCATTCACGTTATGGGTGGCGGTACAAAGGATAAGCTTCTTCTTGATATGACTGCACAAAGCTGCAATGTTGACGTTTACGGCGGTCCTATTGAAGCAACTGCTTTAGGCAATATTGCAATTCAGCTTATATCTTCAGGAGAAATTGAAAATATAAGTCAGGCACGTAAAATTATTGCCAAGGGCGAAAACTTATCCCTTTACTCTCCACACGACAGAGATGAATGGGAAGCTGCATACAAAAAATTTACAGAAATCATAAAATAAACCAACGGAGTGATTTTTTTGACGTCACCACCAAAACTTGAAGAAAAAAACGTAAATTTTGTTTTGGAAACCGTTGAAACAATTCTTAATACAACCGAAGAAAGACGAACAGGCAAAAAAGGCGAAGAACAGGCAACTGACTTTTTTCTTGATGAGCTTACAAAATATTGCGACGATACTCAAAGCCAGATTTTTATGACTCATCCCGGTGCCGGTACCGTTACACAAAAGGTTCTTTGTGCTTTACTTGTTTTTTGTGATGTGCTTTTTGCAATTTCGGTAGGCAAAGGTGCAGTTTTACCTGCAATTTTCTCTCTTTTACTGAACATTGTTATTTTCGGTATCTTTGCATACAAATTTATTTTTGACGGAACAAAACTTGATAATATAAGAAAAAAGAAAAATTCCGCCAACATTTTAGGCAGAAGATTTTCACAAGATACTGCAACAACAAGAGTTGTTTTTGTAACCCATTCAGATGCACCGCTAAGCTACCGTTTTTCTTTATTCGGCAACACGGCAACAAGCATTACTGCTATGGCTTCAATAATCGGGAACACATTCCTTTTCTGCAGTCAGGCACTATTTTTATTCAGCGGTGCACCTACGGACTCTTCGTTTTTTTCTTTATTATGTGTAATTTCAATATTATTTATTCCTATTTACATATTCGGTTTAATTCTTGTAAACCCTAAAAAAACATCATCAGGAATAAGCTCAAGTCTTATTCCCTCCTCCATAATTCTGAGTATTTTGAAGCAATTCTCTGAAGACAGCTTCAGGTATGAAAAAACTGAGGTTTGTTGCTTAATTACAGGCTCGGAATACTCAGGCAGAGCAGGCTCCTATGCCTTTGCCAAAAAATTCCGCCGACTTTTTTCTGACATTCCCACAATTTTTATTCCTCTTGAGGAAATAACGTCTTCAGAAAAAATATCTGTATTTTTTAAAGATGGTAGCGGTAATAAAGGCTCGGCTAAAATTGCTTCGGTAATTGCCGCCGCTGCAGAAAATCTTCAGCTTAAAATATCAAAGGAAAACGTTATGCTGGGTTCTTCTGCATTTACACCTTTTGCAGTTAATCATTTCCCTGCCTGCTCGCTGGGAACCTCAAAAAAGCACACTTCCAAAACAGTTTCACCTACCGAAGACAAATTAACTGCTATAAGAAGAAAAACCATAAGTGATTTTGGCGCACTTATTATTGAAACATTAAATTATTACGATAGTTGAGGTATTTATAGCTATGGCAAAAATTCTTAATTCTTCAATCAAAAACATTCCTTGGCAGGACAAGCCGGAAAACTGCAAAGACCCTGTATGGCGTTATACAGAAAACCCTATAATTGACCGTTCTTTTGTTAAGGATGCAAACAGTATTTTTAATTCTGCAGTTGTTCCTTATAAGGGCAAATTTGCAGGCGTTTTCCGTATGGATGACGTTACAAGAGAGCAGTATCTTGTTACAGGCTTCAGCGATGACGGTATTCATTGGAAATTAAATGACGAAAAAATATTTGGCGGATATGACCCTCGCCTTTGCGAAATTGACGGCGTTTACTACCTCTCATGGGTATGCCACACAGTTTGCGGTACATCCATAGGTATTGCAACAACAGAAGATTTTGAAAGCTGGACACGCTACGAAAATGCAGTTTTACCTGTATCAAGAAACGGCGTATTATTCCCTCGTAAGGTAAATGGTGAATATATGCTTTTCTCACGTCCTTGTGATAAGGGTCACACTCCTTATGGTGAAATATTCCTCAGTCACTCAAAGGACCTTACATACTGGGGTAAGCACCGTTTTGTTATAAGACCTGAAATGAACTGGGAAATGACAAAGGTTGGTGCAGGCCCTACACCTATTGAAACTGATGAGGGCTGGCTCTGCTTCTACCACGGTGTACTTACAAGCTGTAACGGCTTTACATACAGCATGGGCGCTATGATTACAGATAAAGACGAGCCTTGGAAGGTTCTTCACAGAGCAGACAGGTACCTTCTTTCACCTCGCGAGACTTATGAATTTGTTGGCGACGTACCTAACGTATGCTTCCCGTGTGCTGCCCTCGCAGACAGTGAAACAGGCAGAATTGCTATTTATTACGGCGGTGCAGACACAGTTGTTGGCCTTGCATTCACCACAGTAGACGAAACAATAAAGTACATTAAGGAACACGATTTAATTAAATAACATGGTTAAAAAATTTTTCGGTAACAAAGAGTTTTACAAATCCACTTTAGCAATTGCTTTCCCCATAATGCTTCAGAACATTATTACAAACTTTGTTAACCTGCTTGATAACCTTATGGTTGGTAAGCTGGGCACAGAGCAAATGTCCGGCGTTGCAATTGTTAACCAATTGATTTTTATTTTTAATCTTGCTATTTTCGGAGCATTGAGCGGTGCAGGTATATTCACCGCTCAATTCTTTGGCAAAAAGGATAACGAAGGCATACGCTATACGGTAAGGTACAAGGTATATGCTACCCTCATACTGCTTATTATAGGTTTAGCTGTTTTTTATTTTTTTAACGAGCCCTTAATAAGCTTATATCTTCACCAATCAGAGGATGCGGGAAACATTGCTCTAACCCTTGATTATGCTCAGCAATACACAAAACTCATAATTATAGGCTTCATCCCCTTTTGCATAACGCAGATTCTTTCAAGCACCTTGCGTGAAACAGGTGAAACCGTGGCACCAATGGTTACAAGTGCCATATCAGTTGCCATAAACTGTCTTTTTAACTTTATACTTATATTCGGTAAGCTCGGTTTTCCTAAATTAGGTGTTCAGGGTGCAGCAATTGCAACAGACATTGCAAGGTACGTTGAATGTATAGCTTTAGTTATTTACGTACTTAAAAAGCACAACCGTTTTCCGTACTTTAAAAACTTGTTCAAAAGCCTGCGTATTCCTTTCAGAATATGCAAGGATATTACAATCAAGGGTATGCCATTGCTTTTCAATGAATTTTTCTGGTCACTGGGAATGTCCCTGTTAAGCGTTGCATACAGTCTTCACGGTATTGCAGTTGTTGCAGGCTACAGTATTTCTTCTACTGTTATGAATCTTGCAAACATCTCGTTTATTTCCTTAGGCAGTACCATAAGCATTATTGTAGGCAAGCTTTTAGGTGCCAACGAGTTCAAAAAAGCATACGACACGGTAAGAAAACTGATTACCTTTTCAGTTCTACTTAGCATTGTAGTATCGTGTGTTGTAATTGCTATAAGCAGTTTCATTCCAACATTCTACAATACAACCCAAGCCGCAAAGGAATATGCAACGTATTTTATAAGAGTTGCCGCAATATTCTCTTTTTTACATGCTTTTGCAAACGCCTCATATTTTACAGTACGAAGTGGTGGCAAAACCCTTATTACATTTTTAATGGACAGCGTATTTATAATGTGTGTAAGCGTGCCGTTTGCTTTTTCACTTTACTATATTTTCCATCTGGATATACGCACCGCCTTCCCGTTGATTCAGGCAGTTGACGTGATTAAGGTAATTATAGGCCTTGTACTTGTAAAGAAAAAAGTGTGGCTCAATAACATTGTTGAATAAAAAAAGAAAGACGAGAATTCTCATTGGAATTTTCGTCTTTCCTTATATTTATCTACACTTTTCACATAATATATGATATAATTTAAAAAAATCACTATCAACTGTAGGTAGATTTCTCCCCAATCAACCTACGGTGTGTGTATTTTTAACCCCTACAATTATATAATCAAGGTGAAAGGAGGATCCGCAATGGACCAAATCAAAATCGGAAAATTCATTGCAAAAAGCAGAAAAAGTAAAAACCTGACTCAGGCACAGTTAGCAGAAAAGCTTAACATTACTGACAGAGCCGTATCAAAATGGGAAACAGGCAAATCCTTACCGGATTCTTCAGTTATGTTGGAATTATGCCATATTCTCGGAATCACAGTAAATGATTTATTAAGTGGGGAGATAATTCAAATGGAAAACAATAATCAAAAAAACGCACAACTTTTGCTTGATATAGCAAAAGAAGTAGAAAGAAAAAATAAAACAATATGGACTGCCATGTGGGTAATTATGAGTATAAGTATATTAGGTTTGCTTGCGGGTTGCCTGATTTGTATATTCTTGATACCCGAAGGCACATGGCAACTTATTGCTATATTGGGAGTTTGCATTCTGTTTTTAATACCTTGTTTTTACGCACTGAAGCTTGAAATAAGTATAGGTGCTTACAAGTGTAAAAATTGCGGTCACGAAATTATTCCTACCTATTCCCAAGCCTTGAATGCTATGCATAGAGGAACTACCCGTTACTTGAAATGTCCCGAATGCAACAAGCGTACATGGTGCAAAAAGGTTTTAAACAAGGATTAATTCAAACTAAAAAAGGAGTCCTTTTTTTATGAAACATACAAACGTATGCCCTAAATGTAATGCAAGTAACATTGTACGCTTTGACGGTTACACCGGAGCTTACGGTGCCGGCAACAACGTAATAACCAAATCAACTGTTTTTTCAGGTGTTAACGTAGGGTGAAAGGAATTATCCGAACCGTGTTTTATACAGGCGGATTTCCGTTCATCCTGTGTTAAAATACTCGCCAATCCGAAAGGATTAGCTGCGTTTT
>JAZUMM010000232.1:0-2554 GCA_045603625.1 Acutalibacteraceae bacterium
TATTCTTTAATTCCCACAAGCATTTTAAAGCATTCTTCAACTGACGGTTCTTCTACCTTAACAGGCTGAAAACGTCTTTCAAGAGCTGCATCTTTTTCAATATGCTTTCTGTATTCATTGAAGGTCGTTGCGCCAATAACCTGAATCTGCCCTCTTGAAAGAGCAGGCTTGAGAATATTAGCAGCATTCATTGAGCCTTCTGCATCACCTGTACCAACAAGGTTATGAACCTCGTCAATAAAGAGGATTATATTCCCCTCCTCTTTAACCTCATCCACAAGGCCTTTGATTCTGCTTTCAAACTGACCGCGGAACTGAGTACCTGCAACGAGAGAGGTTAAATCAAGAAGGTGAATTTCTTTATCGGCGATTCTTGCAGGAACTTCACCTGCCGCAATTTTAAGGGCAAGACCCTCAGCAATTGCAGTTTTACCTACACCGGGTTCACCGATAAGGCAAGGGTTATTTTTAGTTCTTCTGCAAAGAATCTGGGTAACTCTGTAAATCTCAGTTTCTCTGCCTATTATACGGTCAATTTTACCTTCTCTGGCCTTTGCAGTAAGGTCTGTACAATAAGAGTTAAGAAACTTCCTTTTTGTTTTACGTTTACCCTTTTTCTTTTTATCATTTTTACCGTCATCAGAAGCTTCTTCATCTGCATCTTCCACTTCTGTTTCGGTATTATTATCGTTTTGTTTATCGTTTGACATAATAGGGTTGTTACCATTGAAAAGATTTTGCATAAAAGGCATTGTACCTGCGCCGCCTAATTGAAAATCATCCATATTATCCATCATATCGCCAAACTGTTCGCTAACCGCTTCAATATCATCCTCGGTAATACCCATATTCTGCATCATCTGTTTAATAGGACCGATATTTAATTCGGTTGCACATTTTAAGCAAAAGCCTTCCTGAGTTGTATTTTCACCGTCAACACGTGACACGAAAATTACTGCAGGACGCTTTTTACATTTACTGCATATCATTTTATTGTTCATCTAATTAATTTGCTCCTGAGAAAAAATTGAAAAGTAAAATTATTTTTTACTGAAACGTTCTTTAAACTGACGGAATGTACCGGGCATATAGCTTGCAAAAGCTACAAGAGTTAGTATTGCCGAAATAACAACAAGTATCATCATAAGAACGTTGGGGATTGTAAAGAAAGCTTTAAAAACGCCAATTTCGGGTCCGAAAGCAACGATAAAAATCATAACTGCATAGAAAGCAAAGGTTGAAACTTTACCGTAGATTTCAGCAGCACCGGGTCTGATACCAAATGCAAGCATTACAGCACCGCCGAGTACCATTACAAACTCTTTAATAATAAACACAAGGAAAACCCAGCTGAAAGCTTTAAGAGTTGCATCGTCAGCCTTATTGAAAGATAAGAATAAAAGCACTGCAAGAGTAATCTGAGTAAGCTTATCTGCAACGGGGTCAAGAATTTTACCGAGTGCGCTTATCTGATTGAATTTTCTTGCAATTTTACCGTCAAAAAAGTCAGAAAGACCTGAAAGCACAAGCATAAACACGGCCCAGCCGTACTGACCCTGCATAAAGAAATATGCAAAAACAGGTACAATTACGATTCTCAAAAAGCTGAGAAGATTCGGGATTGTCCAACAACCTTTAAATAAATCCTTCATAATTCACACCTCTTAGTTAAAATGTTATATCCAAAAGCGGATTGTTTTCTGTAACGAAATTATATATCTTAGAGTCACTTATCGCACCTACAAGGTCAACGTTATCGCTTGAAGAAACTATAAAATACATTACTGTACAAACAACTAATATTATAATTAAAGCCTTTGCAACGCCTAAAACACCGCCAAGAGTTGAGTTCAATTTACCTATTAACGGTATCTTGTTTATGTTTTCAAGGAAATTTGAAACCATTCTGAGCACAAGCGTAGCTAAAACAAAAAGAATGAAAAATACAACAACCTTTGTTATTGTTATCATAACGTTATAGGCAAAGTCGTTTAAAACGGTAGTTATAAGTTGATTATTATCAATAACGCCGGGCATATGTATTCCGGCACCGATTGCATTTAAATTAATAATACCTAATCTATCAGCCAAGTTAACGGCACCCTCAGGTAAAGATGCAATCATTGCATCAACCTTATCAGCAACAGCTGCATTTGTATTCATATCATCAAGAACCTTTTCAAAGCCTTTTGAAACTGAATTTTTGATAAATGAATCGTAAACAAACTGAGATACTTCAGGCGTAAACATATACGAAACAATTGTTGCAATAATCATTGCGAAGGTATCAACCAAAGAAGAAACAAAGCCTTTTTTTGATGAACGGACAATTACTATTGCGATAATTGCGATTATTATTGCATCAACAATAAAATTCATAAAAATCCTCCTCACGATATTTCAAGAGTTGATTCACCGAAGGAATAACATCTTGATAATTTGTTTAACGAACTAACATAAGCATATTTATCGGTTGGGCAAACACTATAAGCTTCACCGTCAATTGTAATTTCGCCTATTTTATGCCCACTTAAATTATAAACTAACAAACTGT
>JAZUMM010000233.1:0-5597 GCA_045603625.1 Acutalibacteraceae bacterium
CCTGCTCTTAGCAGGTGGGTGCCCTCTCTATAGATTCACGCTCCCTTCGTCCGCTATAAAGCGGGAGGTCTGCAATAGGCTACGGAAGTCAGGCTCCCTTTAAATTGACATAGGGTTAGTATTAGTCGCATTTATCGAACACCGCAGGAATATTATTTTTTGAAAATAAATCTGAATTATTCCTCTTCGTTAAATTCAAATAAATCTTCTAATCTTTCTTCAAAAATTGAGCCGATTTTGTTAAAGAGCTTTTCATCTTCAATTGGTTCAAGATAAATTTCTCCGTTTTCATCCTCGTTAACGCTGAGAATTATAAGCTCACCGTCATCGTCAAGAATTTCAGTAGCATCGTCATAAACAGGAAGAAGAGCAATAAATCTGCCTTCGTCAGTCTCTATTCTGTCAAGCTCTTCAAATGTGTGTGAAACGCCGTCTTCATCAACTACTGAAACAAGGTCAGGATTAAAATCTTCTGCATTTACTTTCTCAAAAATATCATCCATAGTAATACCTTTTACCTTTCTTTTATATATATATTTTATTCTTTTGGAGCATATAAGTCAATATTATTCTGATATTTCTATGTTCCAATTATAGGAAGCGCTTTCTTTTGCTTTAAGCTGCATTATTCCGCGTTTTTGGGAAATATCGGATTTCTTATCGTAATTATCATTAATTCCCCACCAAGGCTCTATACAAACGTATGGAGCGTAAGGCTTTGCCCATATACCGAGAACAGGTGAGTCAAAATTAAACTTAACTTCTCTGTTATGGTCGTTACTTTTTAAGGTTATGTATTTTGATTTGTAATCACTTAAAATAAGTGCATCATCTACAAATAAATTTTCGGTAAGGTAAAGCTTGTTACCATCCATTTTAACAGGGAATTTTTCTTCAATAAGAATTGATTCGTGGTCAATTCTTTCGGTAACAAGTGAATTATCGTTTTCAAATTCAAGAAAATCACCGATTTTGCAATTAAATGCAGGATGAGCACCAAAGGAATAAAACATAACATCATCAGAGTTATTAATAACCGTGTGTGTTACACTAAGTCCTGTATCTGTAAGCTTAAATGTTACCTGTAACTCAAAGTCGTATGGGTATATTTTTAAAGAATCCTCGTCGCTTTTTTGACTGAAAACCAGAGTATCATCTGTTTTTTTGATAAGTGTAAATGGTTTTTTTCTAACTATACCATGTTTCGGCATAGAGTATTCATTTTCGTTTAAACGGTATTTGTCATCAAGTAATCTGCCGATTATAGGGAAAAGAATAGGTGATTGACCATACCAGATTTCCTCATTTCCGTTCCATATAAATTCAAAGCCGGTTTTTTTTGATTTTAAAGATGTGAGTTCGGCACCCATTTCTTTAACACCTAAAGAAAAACTGTTGTTTTCTGCATAATAAATCATAATTAAATCTTCTTTCTGTAATAAAGGCATTACGCAATTGCGCAATGCCTTTTTAATTTTATTTAATTATATATTAAATGTTATTTTGTGTCAATTATTCGGCAGCATTTGTTTTCTTTAAATTAGCAATAATGTTAACAAGAATACCGAGAATAAGTGCACAAGCAATTGATGTGATTGTAACCTTACCGAATGTAAGTGTAAGACCACCAATACCTGCAATCAAAATAACAGAAACAACAAAAAGGTTTCTGTTATCTTCAAGGTCAACCTTTTGTATCATTTTAAGACCGGAAACTGCAATGAAGCCGTATAGAGCCATACAAACGCCACCCATTACACAATTAGGAATAGTGTTAACAAGTGCAACGAAAGGTGAAATGAAGGAGATAAGTATTGCCATAATAGCAGCAGTTAAAATTGTGTAAATAGAAGCATTTTTTGTAATTGCAACGCAACCAACAGACTCGCCGTATGTTGTATTAGGGCAACCACCGAAGAAAGCACCAACCATAGAGCCCACACCGTCACCAAGAAGTGTTCTTGAAAGACCGGGGTCAACAAGTAAGTCTTTTTCAATGATAGAAGAAATGTTTTTGTGGTCTGCGATGTGTTCAGCAAAAACAACAAATGCAACAGGTACATAAGCGATTATAACAGAGATAATATATGTTGCATCAATCTGTTTTAAGCCTTCTGCTGCAGTAAGGAATGTAAACTCAGGAACAGATACGAAAGACTTTACTGATATACCGTTTACAAAAAGATTTGTAAGAGGTGAGTAATCAATAACAATAAGCTCAGGATTGTTTGTAGATAAACCTATAAATGTGAAAACAGAAGCAACTGCATAGCCGGCACCGATACCTATAATAAATGGTATAAGCTTACCGATTTTTTTGCCGTAAACTGATGCAATACAAACAGTAAGGAGTGTAACAAGACCGCAGATAAGTGCAACGTATACAGATGCTGTTGAAACAAATTTTGATTGTTCTGCTAGTTTCCAAACACCATTTTCCTGAATAGCAATCATAGATGTTTTAACAACCTCGTTGCCACCACTTAAAAGGTCACCAACTGCATTACCTGCAAGTGAAAGACCAATGATTGAAACTGTTGGACCGATAACAACTGTTGGCATAAGCTTGTTAATCCAGTTAACGCCTGATATTTTAACGATTAAAGCAATAACAACGTAAACAAGACCGGCAGCAATTGCACCGATAATAAGACCAACGTAGCCAACCTCAACAGATACGGCACCTGCAAAAGCAGCTGCCATTGAACCAAGAAAGGCAAATGAAGAACCGAGGAAAACAGGACTCCTTAACTTTGTGAATGCAAGGTAAACTAAGGTACCGCATCCTGCACCAAAAAGAGCAGCAGCAGAACTCATACCGTTACCGGTAAGTACAGGAACAACAAGTGTTGCTGCCATAATTGCAAGTAATTGTTGAATTGCAAAAACAATAAGCTGCCCGAATTTAGGCTTGTCCTTAACATCGTAAATAAGCTTCATAAAACTTACCCCCAATTATTAAATTTATATACTAAAAAGCTTAACGCTTGTATAGCCGTCTGTTTTTGGTAAAAGCACAGATATTTGTTCGTTTGTTGATGTGGGAACGTTTTTACCTACGTAATCTGCACGGAAGGGCAGTTCCCTGTGACCTCTGTCTACAAGTATTGCCAACTGTATACTTGACGGTCTGCCCAGACTGAATATTGCTTCAATCGCTGCACGAACTGTTCTGCCTGTAAATAAAACATCATCTACAAGAATAATGTGTTTGCCATTAATATCAAATGGAATATTAAGACAGTTTGCTTCAGGTATAGCGTTGATTTCAGTTAAATCATCTCTGTAATGAATAATATCAAGCTCGCCAACAGGCAAGTTAACACCTTCGATTTTATTAATATTTTCTGCGATTATTTCTGCTAAAGGCACGCCTCTTGTTTTTATGCCGAGTAAAACAATATCTTTTGTTCCTTTGTTTTTTTCAATGACCTCGTGTGCAATTCTTACAAGAGCGCGTTGAACTGCAGATTCATCCATTAATTCAGCTTTTAATTCCATAAAAAACCTCAAAAAAACGCCTTATCCAAGCATAGATAAGGCGTAGTTCAGCAAGATTAATATAACCTTATCAATTCACAGATTGATTTAAAAGTTTATTAAGATTATAGTAACCTTTTTTTATTATTTTGTAAATGGTATTTTTGCGAAAAATGTCGTAACTTAATTTGTGTTATTTCACTAATCAAAGCATATAAACACCGGATTCAAGCTCAACTAATTCTCTGTCGTTTGTTTTGATGTATCTGTAAACAGGTTCATCAAAGGTTTTGTAATCACATACAGTAAAATCCTTAAGGTTAACCGTTCTGATTTTACATGACTGATAGTTACACACGTAAAGAACATTGTCGTAAACAGAAATATGAACAGGATTCAAAAAAGCAGTTGATGAATCACCGCCGATTCTGAGAACAATTTTTTCTGAAGCAGGTGAGTAGCGAACAATACAATTGTTTTCAGGTACAACGCACCAGATGTATTTACCTTCTGCTGCAGCACCGCTTACAGAGCATTCTTTATACTGTAAATCACCGGTCCAATATAAAACACCGTTTTCGTTAAAAAGTCCTATTTCACCACTTGAATAAACAACAGCAATATGCTTGTTTGGTAAAACCGCAGCATCACAGTAAATAAAATCGCTTAACTGCTCTGCAATTTTTTCAAAATTTTCACCGAATTTATTTAAAAGATATGCGCTTCGCGTGCTTGCAGTTGGGCGTTCAAGCTTAACATCATATGTAAAAAAAGATATTTTTGTGTTACCGCTTGGCAGGGTATCTTTTCTTGCAACAATAATACCTTTGTTAAATGGTATTATGTCAACAATATCAATATCCATCAGTTTTTTCATATTTAGTCCTCGCAACCGTCAGATAATTTATTAATCTGGTAACAAAGAGTCATAAGCGAATCACCAAGGTGAACATTTTCAACAGCAATATCCTTGTACTTTCTGCAAAGGTCGTATTGTGTAAAGTTCCAGAAGCCCTTAATACCTAATGAAATAAGCTTATCAGCATTTTCTTCGGCGTATTCACTTGGTATACACAAAATAGCAACAACAGGCTTTTCTTTTTTGCAGAAATCATCAAGGTCAGAAGAGCTCATAACAATCCTGCCACCAATATTTGTACCAACAACGTTAGGGTTGTTGTCAAAAATACCAATAAGGTCAAAGCCTCTGTTTTCAAAATGAAGGTGAGTAGCAATAGCGTGACCTAAATTACCTGCACCTATCATAATTGCCTTTGTCTTTTTATCGATACCGAGTATTGAACCTATTTCATTATACAACTGTTCAATGTTGTAGCCGTAGCCTTGCTGACCAAATCCGCCAAAACAGTTAAGGTCCTGGCGAATTTGTGAAGCAGTAAGTCCCATTCTTTGAGAAAGCTCTTTTGATGAAATTCTTACAATACCCATCTTTTTAAGTTCTTCAAGGTATCTGTGGTAACGTGGTAAACGCTTTATTACAGGTACTGAAACCTGATTACTGTTTTTCATCGTAATAACCTCAATTAATCTAATGTTTTAAGAGTTTCCATAACGTAGTTACCAAACTCTTCGCAGGTACAACCGTCATCACGGCCTGTAATAACAAGCTTCTTTTCTGTAATCATGCAGATGTCAAGTGCTTTTTCAAGCTTGTCAGCTTCTTCCTGTTTACCGATGTGAGAAAGAAGAAGTACAGTTGCTCTGAGCATTGAGCATGGGTCAGCATATTGACCGCGACCTTCTTTAATCATTCTTGGAGCTGAACCGTGAATTGCCTCAAACATAGCGTACTGCTTACCGATATTAGCACTACCGGCAGTACCTACACCACCTTGAAATTCTGCAGCTTCATCTGTGATAATGTCGCCGTATAAGTTAGGAAGAACAAATACCTTGAAATCTGTTCTGCGCTTTTTATCAATAAGCTTTGCAGTTGTAATATCAATGTACCATTCATCTGTAATGATTTCAGGATAGTCCTTTGCAATTTCCTGACAAAGGTTGAGGAATTAACCGACAGTTGGCTTTATAATGTTTGCTTTTGTAATAAAAGAAACACGTTCTATGTTGTTGTACCTTGCATATTCTTAAGCAAG
>JAZUMM010000234.1:0-4541 GCA_045603625.1 Acutalibacteraceae bacterium
AACAAGTGATTTTTTTTGAAAATTAATATGTGTAGCTTGAAGCTGAGTTTGTTGCTGCAGAGTTGATTGAAGAAACAATTATTTCTTCTATTCTTTCAGCCGCCCAGTTGATTGTTCTGTTATTTCTTTGAACTGATGATGAAACTTTTTCATAAATTCCGTCAAAGTATTCGTTGTAAGAGGTGCTTGAAATAGCAGCTTTAACATCGCTTTCCCACTTTGGAGTCTGGTCACCGCCAACATAGTACATAATGTGATAACCATAATCTGTTTTTACGATTTCGGTATCACCTTTTTTGTGAGGCTTAAGGGACCATTCAAGGAACTCGGGAACATAGCTTGATGTTGAAGTAATATCTTCATAAAGACCGCCTGTTTCTGCAGAAGCAGTATCGTCTGTGTTTGCTTTAACAAGTTCAATGAACTTTTCTTCTGTTGCACCGTTGTCTTTCCATTGCTTTAAAAGCTTTTCTGCTTCAACCTTAGCGTCTGCCCAGTTCTTTTCAAGTTCGTCTTCCTTGAGAGAAACACTTCCGCCACTTGCATCTGTTGTTGTTGTATCAACCTGAACAAGAAGGTGACGTACATCTGCAGATGCTGCAGAAACATCCTTGTGAGCAGTTTCTACAATCATAACAACACAGTAAGCTTCCATATCTGCAAAATCAAATACGCTGATATCTGTTGGCTTTCTTGTAGCATCAAATGCCCAAGTTGCAAAGTCTGTTGAAAGCTGTTTAGCAGATGTTTTTGTAACAGTTTTATCAAGTGTTGATGAATCTGATTCGTATTGAGAAGCAAGTGAAGGTGGAGCAAATTCTTTAGCAGTTTTAACGAATTCTTCTTCAGTAGTAACCTTTGCTTTGAATTGTTCTGCACGTGCTTTTGCTTGTTCTTTTGTATATACAGGGTCATCAGAAACGCCTTCTTCAACCTCTGCGTAAGAAACCTTGAAGAATCTGAGAGTTAAAAGGTCAAAGTCATCTTTGTGTTCGTTGTAGTAGGTGTTAACTGTTTCGTCGCTGATATCATTAGTAAGCTTTGTCTGGTACCATGAAAGGTAATATTCTGCAATAGTATCTCTTCTGAGAAGCTCTTCGTATAACTCTGCAGTAAGGCCTTCGCCACAAACTCTTGCAATGTAGTTGTCAAGAGAGTAGTTGCCGGATTTTGCATTCTCCTGAAGTGTATCCATTCTTGACTTAATTGCATCATCCATTTCAACTTGTTCTTCTGCTGTGATTTGGAAGCCTGATTTTTTAGCTTCTTCACTCTGTGAAGCATTGTAGAGCTCTTTAATGAGGAATGCTCTTTCAGGAGCACTGTATTTGAAGAAATCAGCCCATGTTTTGATTTTATCTGATACATCGTCGCCTGTGTATTCTTGTTCAGCAGGGTCAACAGTTGTATCAAAGTAGTACATTGCGCCTGCACCTGTACCGTATTGTGAGTCATATTCCTGTGATACGCTTACTGCCTGGTTGTAAAGAGCCATATAGTAGTAGTTGTATTCTGCAACAGAAATTTCTTCTTCTACGTTGTTAGTTGTAGTATAAGTTGCGGCAGGGAGTAACTTCTGAGGTACGTGGAAAACTTCAATAATAAGGTTTGCTGCGAAAATTCCAACAAGACCAATAACAAGAACAATGCAAAGAGTTTTTATAAGTACTCTAGCAATTTTATCTCCTTTGCCTGACCTTTTCTTTTTTGCGGCTTTTGCAAGACGTGCTTTGCGTTGCTCGCGGTAAATTTCGGCATTTGTTTTGATTTCATTGTTTGCCATAAAATTTTTCATCCTTTGCTTTCATTTGTGGCACATATAACTATGTGCAAATATACCTCTCTATTTTATAACAAAACTTCAAAATTTACAAGAGGTTTTGAGTATTTAATTAGTATAGTAAACTACTAATTAAGAATTAAATTAAAAAAATATGAAATTTACGTTAAAAAATTCAGCTTTGTTTGACATTGTACCTTTAATCGTGGTATTATGTATGAGTTAAAAATATGTCAGAAGTGAGTTAGTATGAAAAAAACTTCAAAAACTAACAAAATAATAATTTCAGTTACGGCATTGGTTCTTACCATTGCCATTACTTGTGTTGCGGTAATTCCGTTTTTGAAGAACAAACAAACAAAAAACTATATGTATGCAGATGCTTCAGAGCCTAAGGTATTTAATGCAGGCGATTTTGATGTTTCCTTTGGTGAACAAATAAAGTTTTTGTTTAATACAAAAAACGGGAGCTTTGCCGTAGCATCCGGTGATTTGAGTAATTTGTTTTTCTCTCATAGTCAGGGTGCTGCAGATAACGATAAAGCAACATTGCTTGATATAAGATTGCGTGATAAAAAGGGTAATTCATATACAATGAGTTCTTCTTCAAACAGTATTGCTTTTAATACTTTTGAGGTTACAGAAAACGAAAAGAATTCACTTTCTGTTAATTTCAGCTTTTTCCCTGATAAAGAATCTGCGGATTCAGGCGTAGAAAAAAGTAATGTGTATGCTGTTATACCTTTCAGAATGTCTTTTGAGAACAGTAAAATAACAGTCTCTGTAGATACATCAAAGGTTGTTTTACCAAAAGGCTTTTTCCTTGAAAAGGTAACAATTCTTCCGGGGCTTTTTTCAGTAAAAGAGGGTGAGCCTTCAGCAAAATATATTGTTCCCGATGGTTCTGGAGCTGTTATAGATGTAAGCTCAGTAACAGAAAAGCCACTTGCATTAAATCTTAATGTATATGGCTCTGACGTAGCGTTTTCTGATTATTCAGAGGGTGCGTTGTTACCGTATTTTGCAATGGTCAACGCGAACGGATTTGGTGTTAATACAATAATTGAAGAAGGAGATGCTCTTTCTCAGATTGTTTGCAAAAAGCATGAGAACGGAGGAGGCTACCTTTATAACACCTTTACTGTGACTGCTTGCGGTATAGTGAATGAACAATTTAAGTTTGGCGAATCTTACAAGGGTAACCTTTCCCAATCCTACGTTATAGATGATAGCGAGGCAGATTATAATTCTGTGGCTGTACAGGTAAGGGATTCTTTAATTAAAAGAGATTTTCTCAGCTCGACTCTTAATGGTAATTATACAGATTTACCTTTCTTTATTAAGGTGATAGGTAGCTCTGATGGTGATAAAGCTCTTACTACTTTTGAGGGTGCTGCTGAAATTACCGCCCTTTTAAAATCAAGAGGCGTGAGAAATATCGCTTTGCGGCTTTCGGGTTATGGTGAAAACGGACTTTCTTCGGTAGGTAATATTAAACCCTCAAAAGAGCTTGGCGGTGAAGATGGTCTTAATGTTTTGTGTGAAGAGGTTTCTCAGCAAGGTAACGGATTGTACCTTGATGTGAACATTTTTGCATCTTCTTCATCTTCTGGTAAAAAGGTTTCAATTTATGATGATGAATCAAAGTTTATAGGTGTAAAATCATCTGAATTCGCTCTTTCAAAAACCTCAGTGGTAAATAAAAATATTTCTCAGGCATATAATTTTATTTCTCAATACGGCATTGCAGGTGCATGTGTTAATGATGCATCAGGCTTGTTATATACAGATATAAAAGGTAAGGCAGACAGGCAAAGCCTTATGTATAATGCGGGGAATTATATTAGCTCGTTAAGTGCTTGCGGTAATCTTATGTTGGATGAACCTGCTGTGTACCTTGCAAAAAATGCAGCTGCAATTTTCAGCACACCACACGAAGCATCGTCAAATAGTTTTTCTTGTGTAACGAGTGTTCCTGTATTGCAAATGGTTTTGCATGGTAGTGTTGTTTACGGCAGTCAACCGATTAATGTTTCAAATATGTCTTACGATGATGCGTTGCTTAAATGTATTGAGTACGGTTGTGTACCTTCGTTTATGTTTACTCATAGTGATGATACCGGTATCAGTTATAATTCTTACGCTACTCAGACTGCAAAAATGTATTCGCGGGCAAAACAGCTTCTGCCTGTTATGAATATGAGCATAACCTCTCACGAAAAGGTAACTGACGGTGTGTATAAAATAACTTATGATTATTCAAAAGTGTTTTATGTAAATTATAATCCGTCATTAGTAGAGGTTAACGGTATAATGGTTTCAGCTAAAGATTTTGTTGTGATATAAGAAAAGCTCCGATTAATGCTTTGTTAATCGGAGCTTTTTTGTCGTTTGTTTTGTTATGTTTTTAACAAAAAAGTATTTGCATTTCTGTTAAAGTGTGCTACAATAGAAATAATGTAATTCAAGAAAGGATGAATTCAATGGACTATAAAATGGAATTGACTCCTGAACAGCAAGCCATGCTTGATGGTAGAGACGGAGAAGTTATGGCAAAGGTTGTAAAGACCCTTGTTATGTACGGCGAGGCTTTCGGCGCAACAAAAATGATACCTGTTACAAGCGAAAAAGGTCACCTTGTAACAAGCTTCGGTCTTAAGGTTATGACACCTGTTTATGACCTTATGCAGCAGCTTATTGATGCAGGTCTTACTTCAAAACAGAAATTTTCTGTTGACCCTAAGCCTGTTGATCCAAAGGT
>JAZUMM010000235.1:0-4803 GCA_045603625.1 Acutalibacteraceae bacterium
CCGGCTACGAAGGCTCTTGGGACACATCGGAGGATTATGTTCCCGAAAACTTCTATGAAGGCGATACTAATTTTGATGAAACAGTAGACCCTAATGCTCAATGGAGCGTGGGTTATGCAAGTGCTTCACTTCTTGAAGGAATTTCACCAATGAACGGTGATTTTTATCTTGCAGGTTCACTTGAACCAATCGCAGGTCGTGTTCCTTCAAAAGTTGCCGATGACCAGAGAGTTCGCGTTTACGCTATTTCAGACGGTACAGACGGCACAATGGTTCACGCTGTTATCGACGGCTTCGGTCTTGCACGTGGCGATGTTCAGACAATTCGTGAAAGATTCCAGGAATTTGCTCTTGCAAATAACGTAACAAACGTTCAGGTTTCTGTTCTTCACCAGCACTCATGTATTGATACACTTGGTATGAACGTTCCTCTTGCACAGGCTCTTATTTTCAATACAGGTAATGCTGTAACAGGCGGTCTCCTTGATGGTCAGAAGGTTCAGCTTAACCAAGAGTTTATGGAAAATCTTTTCACAAAAACTGTTTTCTGTATGAAGAAAGCCGTTTCAACAATGAAAGATGGTAACCTCTATTACGGTTCAGCAGATATTTCTGATTATATCAGAGATAAACGTGACCCTCAGGCATTTGACGGCAACATCCACAGACTTCGCTTTGTTCCAGATGACGGTACTGCAGAAACATGGATTGTTGAAGCAGGTATTCACCTTATGAGCTACGGTGCAGGCGGCGATATTCTTTCAGGTGACTTCCCGATTTATATTGAAAGAACACTTAAAGAAGAAATTGGTGCTAACCTTGTTTACGTTCAGGGCGCAGAGCTTGCTATCGGTATGAGAACTGTTGACCTTTGTGCAGAATGCGGTTCAGTTCCTGAAATTATTAAGCCTGCAACTGAAGACGGCGAATATAAGATTGTTTGTCCGGAAGGTTGCCTTAAAACTGCTCCGTCAGATGATGAAGGCAGTACATATACATCAGAAGATGCAAAAGACTATATCAAAACTGTTGATAGCTGGAATATGCTCAGCGAGTCAGGTCTTGATAACGAAAGTGCATTATCATACGGTAAAACACTTGCAAAGGCTCTTATGGCAATTGACGATGCAGATGAAATAGAGCTTAAGCCTGTTCTCAACGTTGCAATGCAGGAAGTAAAGCTTAACGTTACAAACGAAATTCTTACTCTTGCAGCACGTGAAGATGTTCTTAATTCAGTTATTGTTAAGAATGGTAATAACTATCAGCTCGTTACAGAAATCGGTTATGTAGAGCTTGGTGGCGAGGTTGCAATATTCCTTTGCCCAGGTGAATTTGACCCATCACTTATTTACGGCGGTCCTGAATCCGGTGATGCTGCTTGGACAGGTGGCGACTGGACATTACCTGCTCTTAATGAAGTTACAGATTGCGAAAATGTAATGGTATTCGGTCTTTGCAATGACCAGAGTGGTTACGTTCTTCGTGATAACGAGTATCATTCACTTCTTTCAGAAAACGAAGAAGTTAACGTTATCAGCACAACTGCAGGTTCAACATTTGTTAATGCATTCATTAACCTTCTTGAACAAATTGATGCAGACACAGCAGCATAATTTTACTTGAAATGAAAAGAATTATCCGTAAGGGTAATTCTTTTCGTACCCTAGAAACGAAAGGATTGTTTTTATGAAAAAGACAAGAAAAATAGTTTCCTTACTTTGTGTAATTACTATGCTTATTGGTCTTTTCTCAACAAGTGTTATTGCGGCAAATGATGTTGATTACACAATAATTAACCCCTATGAAAACGTTGATTGGTCATGGGAGCAATACAAGGCAGACCTTCACTCACATACAACTGCATCTGACGGTAGAGATACCCTCAAGGATATGATTGAAGTTAACTATGACTACGGTTTTGATATTTATGCAGTTACAGACCACGGCCTTTCAAGCTATAGCTGGACAAATGACCAGGATGTTATTTATGCCCTTAAGGTTTTTGTTGATATGAGAAATCCGGGTACAGAAATCAAAGCCCTTGACCAGACAGGTTTAACCTTTGATGGTGATAATTACACAGTTGAAACTGTTAATGGCGATGATTATTATTACCAGACATATGAAGATGGCTCACAAGGGCAGAAAATGCTTCGTGTACCTTACGGTATTGAAAATAACCCGACATCACTTAACAATGCTCACGTTAACTCATGGTTTGTAGATTACGGTCACGGCGTTGTTGGTGGTACAAGCGATTACGAAACACCAATCAGTAAGGTTGATGAATTAGGCGGCCTTTCTGTTATTAACCATCCGGGCGAATATACAAACGCAAGAGATGAAGAATGTACAGCAGATGCTTACGATGAAAGCTACAGCTATTACATTAATAAATTTGAAAATCTTCTTTTAGAGTATCCTTCATGCATAGGTATTGATATTAACTCAAAGGGTGACTCAAGAACACGTTTTGACAGAAAACTTTGGGATATTATGCTTATGGACCTTGCTCCTGCAGGCAGAAACGTTTCAGCTATTGCAACAAGTGATGCTCACTCAACAGGCGCAGCATACACAGGCTATACAAGAATGCTTATGCCTGAAAATACATCAGCAGCTCTTAAAAATTGTATGGCAAACGGTGAATTCTTTGCTGCAAGCCGTTGCCTTGGTAACCATGATGAGCTTGTGACTTACGCAGATTATCTTATGGAAAACGGCTCCGATTCTGCAAAAGCAGCAATGGATGACGTGCTCAGAAGACAGGCTGAAGATTATGATGCAAAGTATGAAGCAGATTACGTAACAGAAGCTCCGTTTATTAACGAAGTAACTGTTGACCAGAATGCAGATTCTATTAAGCTTGATGTTTCAGGTGAATGGTGTGTACGTTGGATTGCTAACGGAAAAACAATTGCTTGGGGCAACCAGATTAATCTTGACGATTACAGCGAAGATATTGGCAGTTACGTAAGAGCAGAGGTTTTCGGCGAAGGCGGTATTACTTATACTCAGGCTTTCCTTTTAGAGTATGAAGGTGCTCCTGAAGCAGAAAATAAATCAGATGCTCCTGATTTCTGGATTTTTGCAAGCTTTATTCCTGATACAATCGTAAGATTCCTTGCAGAATTTTCAATTTTCAAATATCTTTTTGAATTTCTTGCATAATTAAAATTCAAAACCGCTTGAATTTGTTTCAAGCGGTTTTTTGTACTCTGTCAGAATATTGAAATTATTATTGTAGTTTTGGTAGAATAAATGTACTATTTTAAGGAGTGGGTAAATATGGCAAAATGTGCTTCATGTAAGCAGAAATTAGCAAAAAATCAACCGTGTCCGAATTGTGGTGCTGCAATAGGTTATATTCCTTGTTATATCAAGGCACCGGACGGTAAAAAGGAAAATGTTGCAATAAATATATTTGAAAAATTCCTTGTTATTGATGCGGGTAAATCTGGAATAAGACTTCTTATTGAAACCAGCTTATATTATGTATTTGGCGCATTAATCGGTATTATTTTAGACTTACTTGGCGATGTACTTTTTAAAGTGAAAAAAGGTTATATAAGCACAAGTGATATTTATAGCGTTATTATTTCAACACCTGTAAAGAAAAAAGCAAATTTTAAAATCGTTCTTGTTAACGGAACAGAAATCGTTGGTGAAAAAATCAGAGAAAAGGATATTCCGACTATTGTAGAGTTCTTCAAAAAATCAGGAATCAGCGTTGTTTTTGGTCAACCGAATGATGTTCTTTACACAAATCCATACACATACGATTTAGCAGACATTAAGTTTGGGGTTTGCCCTGCAGCTGCTCAATTCATTAAAATTGAGGGCAAGCAGAAGCTTATGCCACCAATTGAAAATCTTGTTATTGCTAACAGTCAGCAGCAATAATTTAATTTTTAACCGACCTTCAAAGCAGGTCGGTTTTGTTTTTTATATTAAATTAATTATTGTATTATATAAATATCTATGTTAAAATAAACTGATAAAATATTTTAAAGAGGTACGCTTATGAATGCAATTATAACAGTTGTTGGTAAAGATAAGGTCGGCATTATGGCAGGTGTTTGCGTTGAATTACAAAAGCTTAACGTAAATATTCTCGACATCAGCCAGACAGTTCTTCATAATGATATTTTTACAATGAATATGCTTGTAGATATTTCAAAAGCAAATGTAGAATATGATAAAATTGTTGATTCACTTTCTCTTTGTGGAGATAATTTAGGCGTAAGCATCAGAATTCAGCGCGAAGAAATTTTTGATGCAATGCACAAAATCTGAGGTGTACTATGTTAAATCAAAGAGAAATTTTAGAAACACTTAATATGATTGATAATCAGCATCTTGATATCCGTACAATCACTATGGGTATTTCTTTAAGAGACTGTGCTCATCCCAATGCAGAAATCTGCGCACAGAAGATGTATGATAAAATTACAAAATATGCTCAGAATCTTGTTAAAACAGGCGAAGATTTAGAAAAAGAAATGGGCATACCGATTATTAATAAAAGAATATCTGTTACACCAATTGCCATTGCTGCAGAAAGCTGTGAAACGGAGGATTATTCTATTTTTGCACGCGCTATGGATAAAGCAGCAAAGCAGTGCGGTGTAAACTTTATCGGCGGTTTTTCTGCTCTTGTGCAAAAGGGCTTTACAATTGGTGACCGCAAGCTCATTAACTCTATTCCGCAGGCACTTGCAACAACAGATTTTGTGTGCTCTTCCGTAAACGTTGGCTCAACACGAGCAGGTATTAATATGGATGCCGTAAAGCTTATGG
>JAZUMM010000236.1:0-7695 GCA_045603625.1 Acutalibacteraceae bacterium
TTTTATAAAGCCCTGGCTTGTGTACGTGCCACGATGGTTTTCATAATAAAGCTCGTCGCAGTATGTGGGAAGCTCATCTCGGATTGCTTCTGCTTCTTTAAAAAATTCCTGCGGATGACCCATGCTTGATGAGGGGAGACCCGGGAAATTTTTAAGTCGCTTTGCATTTTCAAGCATTCTGTACGTGCTTCCGCCACCACCGTCACCGTAGCCGAACATACCAAAGCCGGTTTTTAAAACGCCCTTTAAATCGTTGTTGTAGGAGGCGTCGTGAATTTGCTTAGGGTCAAAATCACCTTGGTAATGAGAGCGCTGGTTAAGCGCGAGTATTTCGGAGCCGTCGTGACCCTTCCATTTAAAAAGTGTGTGTGGGAATCTGTTGGTGTCCTGATTAAGAAGCTTGGTTGTAATAAAATATTTCATACCGCTTTTTTTGATGATTTGCGGTAATGCATAAGAAAAGCCGAAACAGTCCGGGAGCCAGTATGTATCAGATGAAACGCCGAATTCATTGAGGAAAAATTCTCTTCCGTAAAGAAGCTGACGAATCATACTTTCGCCGGATGCTATGTTGGTATCACATTCAACCCATGTGTTACCAACAATGTTCCATTGACCGTTTTTAACCTTTTCTTTAATTCTTTCGTAAAGCTCAGGGTAATTGTTTTTAACCATATCATAAACAACTGCCTGACTTTGTGTGAATGTAAATTCAGGGTAAACATCCATAAGAGCAAGGTTGTTTGCGTATGTTCTTGCACATTTTCTTTCGCTTTCCTGTATTCTCCAGAGCCAAGCCACGTCAATGTGGCTGTGACCGTCCATAATTACGTGGGATTGTGGAGTGTAAGGAATTTTATTAAGCTCTTTTTCAAAGTGTTCACAAGCAATTGCAATGGAGCTTCTTGTGTCATCATCGTCAAAATCGAAATCTACAAGGTGGATGGAATCATCAAGAACCTTGTAAACACTTTCTCTTGTAAATTCATCGTTGATGTAATTTAAAGCATCCCAGGCAGTAACACAGTTAAGAAAGTATCTTTCGCATATTTCGTCAACAAGGCAGAATTGTGAATATTTAAGTGTGTATTCACATTCTGTTTTGCCTGCCATTGCATCATCGCAGAAGCCTGCGGAGTCAACAGATGCCTCCAGTTCAATATTCATAGCCTCGCCGAATTTTAAAAATTCGGGAGTGATGTTTACGGTTTCTCTTCCGACCCAACCGCTTTTTTCTCTTGATGAAACAGAGTTTGCGATTCTGCCGTCAATTCTTACAATTATTTCTCCACCGAAATCAAGCTTAAGGTAAACCTTTTTGTTTTTAAAGCTTTCGGGAAGTGTTACCTGAGCTTTGAAAATACGTGCACAGTCGTACCTTGCCTTCCAATGGTCGCCTAATTCAATAACCTCTGCTTTTTCAGGGAAAAACTCGTGTTTTCCGTTGCCGAGATAGTTACCGTCATAAGTAATCCATTGGGGAATGTTTACCGTTTCCTTAACACAGTATTTCTCTAATTGCATCATCATATCAAAAAGAACGTGTTCTTTAGGTGTTCTCATAAAAGCTCCTCCGACATTTTCTTTAAATTGAATACAAGTAGATAATACCATTAATAAAAAAACTCTGCAATATTAAATCAAAGGTTTGTGCTTTTTGAGTAATTAGAATATAAAAGGTAATCTTTAGTAAAAATTACCAAAAAGACAGTCGCAAATCTTCTTAAAAATGGCACGTAAAAGGCGGGCGTTTCTATTGACTTTATAATAGTAATATGATAATATTATTAAGGTCTTTAAGTCGATACGAGATATCGGCAAGATGAATATGTTTTATTGGTACAGTTTGCCTGTATCAACGCTTTTGTGTGTTCAGCCTTGCCGTATAGCAAGGCTTTATTTTTTGAAAGGGAGAGTTTATTATGTTACAGCAGCTTAAAGCAAAAACAATAAACATTGCTGCAACAGGGGCACCGTTTGAGTCCTTTTATTCAGTCGTTGCGGCTCATTTGTCTTCTGTTGATACTCTTTCTGTTTTCAATTCTTCTGAATATGTTATTTTTCCCGGCTTTTGCGACGTGCATGTGCATTTTCGTGAGCCGGGCTTTTCTTATAAAGAGACAATTGAAACAGGCTGTAAGGCGTCTGCAAGAGGAGGATACACGGCGGTTTGTACAATGCCTAATCTGAATCCTGTTCCCGATAGCTTTGAAAATCTCAAAAAGCAAACAGATATAATCAAGGCTTCTGCAACAATAAACGTTTACCCTTATGCATCAATTACAGTTGGTCAGAAGGGTGAGGAGCTTTCGGATTTTTCTTCAATGGCAAAAGAATCAATTGCTTTCTCTGATGACGGTAAAGGTGTTCAGTCGGCAGAACTTATGAAAAAAGCAATGCTTGAAGCAAAGGCACTCGGTAAAATGATTGTTGCCCATTGTGAAGATAACAGCCTTCTTTACGGCGGATATATTCATGACGGCGAGTATTGTAAGGAGCACGGTCATAAAGGGATATGCAGCGAAAGTGAATGGAAGCCTATCGAAAGGGATCTTAAGCTTGTCGAAGAAACGGGTTGCAGCTACCATGTGTGTCACATATCAACAAAAGAGAGTGTTGACCTTATACGTAAGGCAAAGGCTAAAGGTCTTGATGTAACGTGTGAAACAGGTCCGCATTACCTTGTGCTTGATGATAAGGATCTGGAAGAAAGCGGCTCCTTTAAAATGAATCCGCCACTTCGTTCTGAAGAGGACAGGCTTGCTCTTATTGAGGGTATTAAAGACGGTACAATAGATATGATTGCAACAGACCATGCACCTCATTCTGCAGAAGAAAAGAGTAAGGGCCTTCAGGGTAGTGCTTTCGGTATAGTAGGTATTGAAACTGCTTTTCAGATTATGTACACAAATTTTGTTAAAACAGGAATTATCACCTTAGAAAAGCTTATTGACCTTATGGCAATCAATCCTCGTAAAAGGTTCAATATTCCTTTGGGTACAGATTATACAATCTGGAGTCTTGAAGCATCAACAGTTATAAAATCGGAGGATTTTCTTTCAAAAGGTAAGGCAACACCTTTTGAGAACACACCTGTAAATTCAGAATGTATGCTTACGGTGTGTGACGGTAAAGTTGTTTACCGAAAATAAACAGTTAATAATTCACATTCACATATATTTTAGGAGGCATCTCTAATGGCAAAGAGAACAGATATCAAAAAGGTTTTAATTATCGGCTCAGGTCCGATTGTTATCGGTCAGGCAGCAGAGTTTGACTATGCAGGCACACAGGCTTGCCTTGCACTTAAGGAAGAAGGCTATGAGGTTATTCTTGCAAACTCTAACCCTGCAACTATTATGACTGACACAACAATTGCAGATAAGGTTTACATGGAGCCCCTTACACTTGAATACGTTGCAAAGATTCTTCGTTATGAGCGTCCGGATGCTATTGTTCCGGGTATTGGCGGTCAGACAGGTCTTAACCTTGCAATGCAGCTTGAAAAGAAGGGTATTCTTAAAGAGTGCGGTGTTGAGCTTCTCGGTACAAGCAGTGAGTCCATTGAGCGTGCAGAGGACCGTGAGCTTTTCAAAGAGCTTTGCGAGTCAATCGGTGAGCCTACAATTCCGTCAGAAATAACATATAATCTTGAGGAAGCAATTGCTGCAGCAGAAAGAATCGGTTACCCTGTTGTTGTACGTCCTGCATTTACCTTGGGCGGTACAGGTGGCGGTTTTGCTGCAAATAAAGAAGAGCTTATTGAAATTGGTACAAATGCATTCAAGCTTTCTCCTGTATCTCAGGCACTTATTGAAAAGAGTGTTAAGGGCTATAAGGAAATTGAGTTTGAGGTTATGCGCGACTCCAATGACCACGCAATTACAATCTGCGGTATGGAAAATATTGACCCCGTAGGTGTTCACACAGGTGACTCTCTTGTTGTTGCTCCTATACTTACTCTTAACGACCACGACCTTAAGATGCTCAATGACAGTGCTATTAAAATTATCAGAGAGCTTAAAATTGAAGGTGGCTGTAACGTACAGTTTGCACTTAATCCTGAAACCAGCGAGTATTTCCTTATAGAGGTTAACCCGCGTGTTTCACGTTCATCTGCACTTGCATCAAAGGCAAGCGGTTACCCGATTGCAAGAGTAACTGCAAAAATTGCTTTAGGTATGGCACTTGAAGAAATTACTATTGCCAATACAACTGCAGCATTTGAGCCAAGGCTTGATTACATAGTTGCTAAGCTTCCTCGTTTCCCGTTTGATAAATTTGCAACTGCTGCAAATACACTCGGTACTCAGATGAAGGCTACCGGTGAGGTTATGGGTATTGGTTCAAATCTTGAAGAATGTCTTCTCAAATCTGTTCGTTCACTTGAAACAGGTGCATATCATTTCCATCTTCCTAAATTCGATAATATGACAGATGATGAGCTCTTCGGTTATCTTGATGAGTTTAAAGATGATACAATCTTTGCAGTAACAGAGCTTATCCGCAGAGGCGTTTCAATAGAAAAGCTTCACGACATTACAAAAATTACAACATATTTCCTTGAAGCATTCAAAAGAATTGTTGATATGGAAAATGAGCTTAAAAATAACGTTAACAATGCAGATGTGCTTCGCAAAGCAAAAGTAATGGGCTTTGGTGATAAGTTTATTGCAAAGCTTTGGGGTACAGATGATTTAAGCGTTTGTGCATTACGTAAAGAAAATGGTATTGTGCCTACCTTCCGTATGGTAGATACTTGCCACACAAATGCATATATTCCTTATTTCTACTCTTCATATTCAGGTGAGAATGATTCAATTCTTACAGATAAAAAGAAAATTGTTGTTATCGGTGCAGGTCCGATACGTATCGGTCAGGGCGTTGAGTTTGACTATTCAACAGTTCATGCAGTAACAACAATCAAAAATTCAGGCTACGAGGCAATTATTATAAACAATAACCCTGAAACAGTTTCCACAGACTATACAACTGCGGATAAGCTTTATTTTGAGCCTCTTACTCCTGAAGATGTAATGAACATCATTGATTTTGAAAAACCATACGGTGTTATTACTTCTCTTGGCGGTCAGACTGCAATCAATCTTGCAGAACCGCTTATGAAACGCGGAGTTAACCTTATCGGTACAGATTGCGAAGCAATTGACCGTGCAGAAAACAGAGACCGCTTTGAAAAGATTCTTACAGACCTTAACATTCCTCAGCCAAAGGGTAAGGCAGTTACAAATATTGAAGATGGTGTACGTACTGCAGAAAGCATAGGCTACCCTGTACTTGTTCGTCCGAGCTTCGTTCTTGGTGGACGTGCTATGCAGATTGTTGCTAATGAAGAGCAGCTTCGTCACTACCTTAAAACTGCTGTTGAAATTGATGAGGACAAGCCTGTTCTTGTTGATAAATACATTCAGGGTAAAGAGGTTGAGGTTGATGCAATCTGCGACGGCAGAGACGTATTTGTTCCCGGTATTATGGAGCTTGTTGAAAAAACAGGTATCCACTCAGGTGACTCTATAAGCGTTTATCCGTCATTCAGTATTTCAGACAAGGTTAAAGGCATTATTCTTCAGTATGCAAAAAAATTAGGATTGGGAATCGGCATTATCGGTCTTTATAATATTCAGTTTATTGTTGATGATAAAGACGATGTTTACATTATTGAGGTTAACCCACGTTCATCAAGAACTGTTCCGTTCCTCTCAAAAGCAACAGGCTATTCTCTTGCAGATATTGCAACAGAGGTTATTATGGGCAAGAGCCTTAAGGAACAAGGTATTTTTGATATTTATCCTCAGGAAAAGAATCGTTGGTATGTAAAGGTTCCTGTATTCTCATTCAATAAAATCAGGGGTCTTGATGCTTACCTTTCACCTGAAATGAAGTCAACCGGTGAAGCAATCGGTTACGACAATAAGCTTAACCGTGCTCTTTACAAGGCACTTCAGGCAGCGGGTACACACCTTCAGAATTACGGTACTGTGTTTGCAACAATTGCAGACAGCGATAAAGAAGAGGCTCTTCCTCTTATACGTCGTTTCTATAATCTTGGCTTTAATATTCAGGCAACTGAAGGTACAGCAAACTTCCTTAAGGAAAACGGCATCAGAACACACGCACTCAAAAAGCTTTCTGACGGTAGCGATGAAATTGCAGAGGCTCTTCGTCAGGGTCACATTGCTTACGTTATCAATACCAAAGATATTAACGCAACAGGTGAAGCAAACGATGGTCTTCTTATTCGTCGTTATGCAACAGAAAACAACGTAAATATCTTTACTGCACTTGATACAGTACGCGTTCTTCTTGATGCATTGGAAGAATCAACAATTACAATTTCAACAATTGACGCTTAAGGATTGGCGAGTATTTTAACACAGGATGAACGGAAATCCGCCTGTATAAAACACGGTTCGGATAATTCCTTTCACCCTAATCAGGAGATTGTTATGAAGCAAAGTGTTTTTACAATTACAGAAAACGTTCAGCTTACTGCAACGGTTTTCAAAATGAAGCTTTCCGGTGATGTGAGTGATATCACATCATCAGGTCAGTTTGTAAATATTAAATTAGATGGTCTTTATCTTCGCAGACCAATATCTGTGTGCGATAGTGAAAACGGTGTGCTTACACTTATTTATAAGGTTGTGGGCAAAGGCACAGAGCAGATGTCAAAAATGAAGTCAGGTGAAAAGCTTGACATTCTTACAGGTCTCGGCAACGGTTATGATGTAAGCCTTTCAGGTAATAAGCCTGTACTTTTGGGCGGTGGCGTTGGCGTACCTCCGCTTTATATGCTTTGCAAACAGCTTATAAAGCAGGGCAAGGATGTCAGTGTCGTTTTAGGCTTTAATACAAAGGATGAAATTTTCTGCGAAGAGGATTTTAAGGCTCTTGGTGCAAAGGTGTACGTTGCAACTGCAGACGGCTCTTACGGAATAAAGGGCTTCGTTACAGATGCTCTTAAGGATATAGATTATACATATTTTTACACTTGCGGTCCTGAACCGATGCTTAAGGCATTGTATAAAGCAACAAGCACAAGCGGACAGTTCAGCTTTGAAGAAAGAATGGGATGTGGCTTTGGTGCTTGTATGGGATGCTCCTGCAAAACCGTTACAGGCTACAAACGAATTTGTAAAGACGGACCTGTTCTTAAAAAGGAGGAAATATTATGGGCAGATTAAGTGTTGAGCTTTGCGGATTAGAGCTTGATAACCCAATAATTCCTGCAAGCGGAACCTTTGGTTACGGTTATGAATTTGCAGAGCTTTACGATATAAATTGTCTTGGTACATTTTCCTTTAAGGGCACAACAAAGGATGCTCGCTTCGGCAATCCTACGCCACGAATTGCAGAATGTACCGCCGGTATGATTAATGCCGTAGGTCTTCAGAATCCGGGCGTTGAAAAAGTTATTTCCGAAGAATTGCCAAGACTTAAAAAGTGCTTTAATATAAAGGTTATGGCAAACGTAAGCGGATTTGCAGTAGAGGATTATGCTTATACCTGCGAAAAGCTTGATAAGCAAGAGCAGGTCGGCTGGCTTGAGGTTAATGTAAGCTGTCCTAATGTTCACGGTGGCGGAATGAGCTTCGGCACTAATCCTGAGGCTGCTGCAGAGGTAACTGCAGCAGTTAAAAAGGTAACAACAAAGCCTGTTATTATTAAGCTTTCACC
>JAZUMM010000237.1:0-8384 GCA_045603625.1 Acutalibacteraceae bacterium
ATATGAAAATTTCAGATACGTATCCATAATCGCTTAATTATACCATATAAATATACAAAAAAAAATAGTTATTTAATCTTTTTTTAATAATTTTCAAAAAATTAATAATCTTTAGTTAAAAAATAAAAAGAAAAGCCGTTCTCTCCAATAAGGAAAGAACGGCTGATTTCTTTTAAATAAATTATTCAGCAACAGGAGCCTCTACAGGACAATCACCTGCACAAGCACCACAATCGATGCATTTGTCTGCGTCGATTACATAGATGCCATCGCCTTCTGAAATTGCTTCAACAGGGCAACTTGCTGCACAAGCACCACAAGCGATGCAAGCGTCTGTAATTTTATATGCCATTTACATTTACCTCCCTTGCCTTTTTTGTTTATTGTAACACAATTTTTCAATAAATCAATAGAAATTTATAAATTGTGTATATCACTCTTCAATATCTTCATCTTCAATCTTGGCTTTTTTTATTAATTTTACTTCTTTTCTGTTGAATTCTGTCGGAATTGCTTCGGGACGACGGTCAAGAGCAACCTTTAATTTGCCAGTAAGCAAATTACTTTCCGCAACTGTACCCCTGCCCTCTCTTGTATCAACAACAGAGCCTACGCGAGGAGTAATTTTGTTAAGATACTCGTAAGAATCCTGCTCATATTTAAGGCAACAAAGAAGTCTGCCACACGTTCCGCTGATTTTTGTGGGATTAAGTGAAAGACCCTGCTCCTTTGCCATTTTTATTGATACAGGATGAAAATCATCTAAAAACTGGGAACAACAGAAGGGTCTGCCGCAAATACCAAGACCACCCAACATTTTTGAAACGTCACGCACACCAATCTGGCGCATTTCAATACGTGTTCTGTATTGTGCTGCAAGTATTTTAACCAATTCTCTGAAATCTACTCGGTCGTCTGATGTAAAATAAAACAGCATTTTTCCACCGTCAAAGGTACACTCAACCTCAACCAGTTTCATATCAAGACCGAGCTCAACAACTTTTTTTTCACAAAAAGCAAATGCCTCTTCTTCAATTTTGCGGTTTTTTTCTACTGTTTTCAAATCATCTTTATTGGCAAGTCTTATAACCTTTTTTAAAGGATGAACAATATCGTCATCATTTACAGTGTGATTAGCCACTGCAGCCTCACCGCATTCAATACCTCTTACGGTTTCAACAATAATATTTTCACCCTTTGAAAATTGTTTACCATCGGGGTCAAAGTAATAAACCTTGCCACCCTCTTTAAAACGTACACCTACTACTTCTGCCATAATTATCTCCTTTAGAGCTTTGCACAAAGCGTTGCAATAAGCAATGCCTGATTTGGATTGTTATTAAGTGACTGATATATACCTGAAACAGTTTCGTACATATCAAGTAAAGCTTTTAATGTGTTTTTTGAATTCAACTCTTCACTCTGAGTTTTAAAATCATCAAGTATAATTCTGCCGCCTGATTTAAGTGATATTGCATCACGCAAAACAGAAACAAACAAAACAAGTACTTCTGAGGTCAATTTTTTATTACCATCAAGGGAAGCAGTTGCTTTTACCTTATCAAATTCATAAGCCGAATTAACTGCCTTTGAAAGATTTTTAACTATTTCTATGGCCTTTTCAGAATATTGAAAATCCTCAATTTCGCCTAATCTGAGCCTTACAACCCTTGATAAAACGGTGCCGATTACTGCATTTGAGGTCTGGGATGTTAAAACAAAGGCAGTATACCTTGGTGGTTCCTCAAGAATTTTAAGAAGAAGATTCTGACTTTCTTCATTCATATTCTGAAGCTCAGATATAATATACACCTTTTTTTCTGCCTCATTAGGAGTCAGATAAGCATCCGCAACCATTTTTTTAACGTCTGCCTTAACAAAAAACTTTTTATCTTCAGGCTTCTGAACAAAAACTATATCAGGATGAATATTTTCATCTGCCTTACGACAATTTTCACAAGCACCGCACGGTGTTCGCTCTTTATTAGAGCAAACAATCATTTTTGCAGTAAGACGTGCAAGCGTTTCTCTTTGTAATTCACCCGAACCATCTATTAAAACAGCATGAGGACACCTGCCGTCTGCAAATAAGCTATCAAGAGAAGAAAGCACGTTTTCAGACAAAATCACATTACTCATAATTCCTCAACTTACAAACATCTGTACATTTGCAATGACCTGACAGGTTTGCTGTTCCTTTCATTTTTTTATATTATAAAATATTTTAAATGTCTTTACAACATTTTATTTCAAAGTTTCTGTCAATAACCTTTTTACCACGCCAGTTATACGCCCTGCTTTTTATATCATCTGCAGGGTCATAAAAGCTTTTGGCAGTATCAAAAAACTCCTTTATGGGAGAAACGGAAATGTTTTTGTTCATAGGGCAAATATCCTGACAAACATCGCAACCCCATATACATCCGCTATTTTTTATAAGCTGTGCCTGTTCACTCGTAAGCTCACCTTTAAGTTGTGTAACGTGAGAAAGGCACTTTTCTTTATCTACTTTATAATTCTTCAAAGCTCTGCCGGGACACGTTTTTTCACACAAACCGCATTGAAGGCACGTTCTGTCTTCAGGCAAAGAATATTCCATTTCTAAATCTGTGATTATTTCACCTATAAAGCAGAAGCTGCCATAATGCGCGTTAATAAGTAAACCATTTTTACCCTTAACACCTAAACCGCATTTTAATGCAACGTCAACCTCTTTCAAAGGTGAATTATCGCAAAAATATTGAAAATCATTTTCAGGATACTCTTCTTTTAAAAGCTCAACTGCCTTTTTAAGATATTCACCTGCAATAACATGATAATCGTCAGGGACCGCATATTTTGAAATATTACTGTTCTTATAAAAATCCTCACCAAGATAGTAAGGAAACAAATATACAATTACACTTTTTGCATTCTGAGGAATACGATTTTTGGCTCTGCATTCCAAAAAATCATTAATCTGTGTAAAATCACATATTCCCACAGGCAAAAAATCACTAAACGGTAATTTCATCATAATTTACTCAACGCTATCATAACGGGAATTGTAAGCACCGATAATGCAGAGTCAAAGGATACAACCTGGGATGCAATACCTGTATCTTTACCGTATTTTGCCGCAAACATTGCAGTATTGTTGGCACTTGGCACACTGGCAGAAATAACACAGGCTGTAAGCATTGTACCTGTAATACCTGCAACTTTAAATACACCGAACATAATAAGAGGCATAACAACAAGCTTCAAAAATGCTACAAGATAATTTTCCTTAACCTTAAACATAGATTTTAAATCTGTGTTTGCAATATAAGTACCGAAGAAAATCATTGCAACAGGTGTATTAAGATTTGCTATATGACCAACCGCAGCATTAACCGGAGCCGGCATTTTTATACCGAATATAAATAAAGGTAAACCGATAAGAACCGATATTACACCCGGATTCAGAACAAGCTTTTTATAATCAAATTTTGTACTGTCAGCGCTTTTTGTCATAAGCCATACGCCATGGGTAAAACAAAATATGTTAAACGCCACAACACCGGCCGAGCAATAAAACACGCCCTCATCACCCAAAAGCGACTGACAAAGAGGCAATGCCATATACCCCATATTACCATAGCTTACGGCATACTTATAAACAGTACCTTTATCTCCGCTTTTATTAAAAAAAGGTAAAGCGAGAAGAATACCCACAGTTAAAGTACCTGCCATACATAAAAAGGCAATACCCAAGGAGCCTGCCCTTTGGGCACTAAACTCCATATTCATAAATGACTGCACTATAACCGCCGGAGTAATTATATAAAACAATAAATCATTTGAAGCCTTGGCAACCGATTGAGTAAAAACACGCAAACGGTCGGCTGCAAAGCCGACCGCAACAATTAAAAAGAGAACCAAAACCTGTTGCGCAGCCGTCATCATATTAGTAAAAAACATTTTTTACATCTCCTGGTGCACTAATAGGCATTTATTTTTGCATTTTTTTCATATCTGCAAGAGATATAGGCTTAAGGTCATCTGCAACCTCTTCCTGCTGAACAGGTGCTTTTCTGATACCGAACAAGCTCTTTTTTGCCTTTTTAGATTTATCCTCAGCAATAGTCTTTACAACAGCCGGTTCAGGAGCAACAAAAGCATTTTCAGTTACATCATCTTCAAATTCTTCAGTTACTTCGTTAACCTCTTCAGTTTCCTCTGCTACTTCGGTAACCTCTTCAATTTCCTCTGCTACTTCGGTAACCTCTTCAATTTCTTCAGCTACTTCAATAACTTCTTCAGTTTCCTCGGCTACTTCGGTAACTTCTTCAATTTCTTCAGCTATTTCGGTAACTTCTTCAGTTTCCTCTGCTACTTCGGTAACCTCTTCAATTTCTTCAGCTACTTCAGTAACCTCTTCAACTTCTTCTATTACTTCAGCAACTTCTTCAGCTATTTCTGTATTTTCTTCAATCTCTTCCGGCTCTTCAGTAGTTTCTTCTGTTGGCTCCTCTTGCTCGTATGACTCCATAAAAGCTAATAACTCGTCATAATCTGATGTTGCTTCGCTTACTTTTTCTTCTTTTTTAATAACAATATCATCGTCAGAAAGCTCAACCTCAGCAACAGTCTTTTCAATTGAACGAGTATAATCGTAACCTATACCTAATGAAGACACAATATAGGAAATAATAAATAATGCAACTGCAAGATATGCAAAATTAAATTCATAACCGTCAATCGCAGGTGCACCGACAGCAAAGCTTACTACCCTCGGTACAGATGAAAGAATTGCAAAAAGTGCTGCGGGGAAACCGTAACCGTATATACCCCACATACTGTCTTCTGTGTATACATTAGATGAAATTCTTGCAAATGTAAGGAAGAAAAGCATTGTGAATACAAACGTAAAAATTTCAAAAAGGAGCTCTGAAACTCTTACAAAGCTTACTGCAGTCATAAGCCTTATAACAAGATTTGCAATTGACCAGCAAACCGGTGAAAGAGCAAGAAGCTTATATTCTGAATAAGATGCCTTACCGTTAAGGTGACTGACACCAAAAATAACAAAATAAAAGATAGAAAAGATTGCAAAAACAAATTCAAGAATAAGGAAAATACCGCCGTTATCTTCTATGCGTGACATAATAAGATTCTTGATTATTTCAGAATCCAGGCCATCTTCAAAAGCAGGAACAACTGTTTTTTCAATAGCAAAAATATCCCATGCAAAGCCGCATGCCATTACAAGAGAAAATATGCCCTGAAAAATGTTTTTACCCTTCGGTAATTTTGGTGACGGAACCTCTTTACTCAAAAAACTAAGTAATATAAAGAGTAATGAGAATACAAAAAGAGCTCCGTAAAGAACACCGATTGTTATATCGTTATCTTTAAAATAACCGTTATTTGCATCAATCAATGCAATAAGCTGGTATACCCTTGTAGGTAATGCAGCAACCAAAGCAATAGCAAAAACAAATACAAGATAACGTATTTTTACAGCACTTACGCTTCCTTTAAGCTTTTTCATAATTTATCCCTTCCGAATTTGAATTTATCTTTCATCTAACGGTACGTAAATTGATGTATTTTTAAAATTATCTACTCTTTCATCAATTGAAACATACTCTTTTGGAACACTCAAATTTTTATATGCAGGTCTTATAACTCTGTTAGCTGAAATAAGCTCTTCTATACGGTGTGCAGACCAGCCTGCCACACGTGCAATTGCAAAAAGAGGTGTGTAAAGATCTTCAGGAATACCCAACATCTGATAAATAAGACCTGAATAAAGGTCAACATTAGCACAGATTTTTTTGTTGTTATTCTTTTCGCTTGCAAAAATTTCGGGAGTAAGCTTTTCAATAAGCTCCAAAGCACGGAACTCTTTTGCAAAGCCTTTTTCATCTGCAAGCTTTTCTGCTTCTCGTTTAAGAATAATCTGACGAGGGTCGCTAAGGGTATAAACTGCGTGACCCATACCGTATACAAGACCTGATTTATCTCCTGCTTCTCTGTTAATGAGCTTTTTAAGGAAATCGGCAACCTGACCTTCATCGGTAATATCTTTAACATCAGCTTTAAGATAATTCATCATTTCAGCAACCTTAAGGTTAGCACCGCCGTGACGCGGACCCTTAAGTGCGCCTATACCTGCAGAAATTGCTGCATATGTATCTGTACCGCTTGATGATAAAACACGTGTTGCAAAAGCAGAGTTATTACCACCACCGTGCTCAGCGTGAAGAATAAGGCATATATCAAGCAGCTTTGCCTCTTCATCCGTAAACTTACGGTTTGAACGTGTATTGTAAAGAATTGTCTGTGCGGTAGAAAGCTCAGGCTTAACAGGATGAAGATACATACTCTTTTTAAGATAATATCTTCTTTTCACCTGATATGCATAAGTCATAATTGTAGGAATTTGTGCAATAAGCTGTATGCTCTGACGCATAATATTCTCAATGGATATATCATCCGGATTATCATCGTAAGAATAAAGTGCAAGCACGCCTCTTTCCAATTTATTCATAATGTTTGGTGACGGCGCCTTCATAATCATATCTTCGATAAAATCTTCAGGAAGCTCACGGCATTGACCAAGAATTTCGTTAAATCTTGCAAGCTGCTCCTTTGTAGGAAGATGACCGAAAAGAAGAAGCCACGCTGTTTCCTCGTAACCGAAGCGATTTTCTTTGATGCAGCCGTCAACAATATCGTTAATATCAATACCACGATAAACGAGTCTGCCATCAACAGGCTTACGTTCACCGTCATCTATATAGTAGCCTTCAACGGAGCACACCTTTGTAAGACCTGCCATAACACCGCTTCCATCGCGGTTACGCAAGCCACGTTTAACTTCAAATCTATCAAAATATTCGGGTTTAATTGAACTGTATTCTTTAAGTTCTTCGCAGAGTGCCGAAAATTCACCGGCAGGAACCGGCTTTATGTATGAATGCATATTTTCACTCCTTGTCTGTTTATTGTCATACGATTAAATAATAATTCATATTATTTTATAACAAAACAATGATAATGTCAATAAAACCAAAGTAAAATAAAAGGTTGTGATTATATGAAAAAATATGTAATTTTAATACTTTTTTGTGCAATTTCCATTCTTTTAGTCCCATTGAGTATAAAAAACACACAAAATACACCCGCAAATACCACAGCAAACACCCCTTTACCCAATGCCTACACAACCGAAACAAATACTGAAAATCAGCAAACAATTTCCGTTTTCAGAACAGTTACAAATACAACTGAAAATATTACCATGTTTGAATACGTCTGCGGAAGTGTTGCCGCAGAAATGCCCTTGGCATATAATGAAGAAGCTCTTAAGGCACAAGCTGTTGCCTGCTTTACAAACGCCCTCAGATTAAAAGCCGTTGATGAAAATAAAAATGACGGAAGCATAAGCGATGATACATCTGTCCACCAAGGCTATATTGACGTTAATCAACGCAAGGAAAAATGGGGAAAGGATTTTGAAAAATACGAGAAAAAACTACAAAAAATAGTGCAAGAAACAGAGAACGAAGCCTTGTATTACAACGGTTCTGTTTGCGTTGCCGCTTTTTCTGCAATTTCTAACGGAAATACCGAGAATGCACAAAATTTATGGGGAACAAAAGTAGATTACCTTGTTAGTGTAGACAGCTCTGCAGATAAGCTTTCACCGAACTATGCCTCTACCGTATCTTATTCCAAAGATAATTTTTTCAAAAAGGCTGAAGAAGCAAAAATTCCCGTAAATAAATCAGCGGATATAAAAAATATTATAAAGGTAACAAAAACATCAGAAACAGGCACGGTTTTAGAGGTAAATGTTAACGGAAAAAGTTACACAGGTGAAGAAATACGCAAGGCATTTTCCTTAAGGAGCCCAACCTTTACAATTAAGGCTACCGATTCCTCAATCACCTTCTCTGTTCACGGCTACGGTCACGGTATAGGTCTGAGCCAATACGGAGCAAATGCTTTAGCAGAAAAAGGCTATAATTACAAGCAAATCCTCGCCCATTACTATACAGGAACAGAAATAAGAGAAATCAGCAATTAAAAAGTTTTCAGAAAACATTTCAATTTATCTGAGATTATTCATTTATGCCGGACAAATCTGTTTTAAAATTTAAATTACCACTTGAAAAAAGTATGATGTTATGATATTATACATAGCGTTATCCGGGTGTAGCGCAGTTGGTAGCGCACTTGACTGGGGGTCAAGGGGTCGTGAGTTCAAGTCTCGTCACTCGGACCAAAAGGTACAGATAATCATCTGATTGTCTGTGCCTTTTTTGTTTGCATTTATTTGTGCATAGAGACTTGAACTCCCTCGCCGAAGGCGAACACAATCGGGCATTTGCGTAGCAAATTTGTGGGCAGAG
>JAZUMM010000238.1:0-7240 GCA_045603625.1 Acutalibacteraceae bacterium
AAAATAAAAAGCCGTTAGAGAAAACAATCTCTTACGGCTTTTTTTCTTTATATATTACTTAGATAATTTTTAATAATTATTTTTATACTTTCTTTTTCTTCTACTGAAAGATTTCTATAATCTTTCAATAGCGTTGCTTCGTCGGAGTTGAGTTCATAAGGCTCTACGTTTTCGATAATATGCCTGATATTGGTATTACCAATCAGGTAATCAACAGACGTTTCAAAAAAATTAGCAAGTAAAATAAGCGTTGTAATATCAGGTTCTATATTATGATTTTCATATTTGTTAATTGATTGTTGACTGATACCGATGATTTCTGCTAGTTTTTGCTGACTTATGCCTTTTTCAGTTCGTAGTTGTTTTAAATTTTTTATCATAAACTCACCTCTAGTATTATGATAACAACTTTATGGTGTTAAACAAAAAACAAATTAAAAGGTCGTTAGATTTCTCTAACGACCTTACGTTTTTGTTGTTTTATTCTTTATCCAAAACTAATTTAGCAATTTTGTAAACATCACCGCAACCAAGGGTTAATACGAGGTCGCCTTCACTAATGTTTTCTTTAAGATAGTCTGCAACCTTCTGGAATGTATCAAACCATACTGAACCGGGGATTTCATCTGCAAGGTCCTGTGTTGTTATACCGTAGGTATTAATTTCTCTTGAACCCATAATCTCGGTAAGAACAATGTTGTCGGCAATAGAAAGTGCTTTGGCAAATGCATCAAGGTGCATTTTTGTCCTGCTGAATGTGAATGGTTGAAAAACTGCCCATACTCGTTTATAATCCATCTTTTTTGCAGCAGAAAGTGTAACCTCAAGCTCTGCAGGATGGTGAGCATAGTCATCTACTATATCTGCTCCGTTGTATGTTCCTAAAAACTCAAATCTTCTGCCTGCACCTTTAAATGTGAGAATACTGTTTTTGCACTGTTCAACTGTTGCACCACAGTACATTGCAGTGGCAATTGCAGCAAGTGAATTAAGTACGTTGTGTTCGCCCGGCACACTTAATTCAATTTTGCATTTGAACTCGTTATCAATATAAAGGTCATAGCAAGGGAAGGTGCCGTTTATAAAGCCTACGTTTTTAGCTACATAATTGCAGTTATCATTTTTGCCGAATGAAATAGTCGGTTTGTTTTCAATACCTGCAATACTGTCAATTGTATTTTTGTCATCACCGTTATAAATTATGCATTTGGTTGACATATCAGCGAATTTTCTGAAGGAAGCCTCAAGGTTTTCAAGCGTTTTAAAATATTCCATATGGTCCCTGTCAACGTTAAGAATAACGCTTACGTCAGGTGTAAGGTCAAGGAACGTATCTTTATATTCACAAGCCTCGCAAACAAGAATGTCACTTTTACCGACTCTGCCGTTTGTACCTGTAAGAGGAAGCTTACCGCCTATAATTGCAGATGGGTCAAAGTTATTATCAATAAGTATGTGTGTTAACATGGAGGTAACTGTTGTTTTACCGTGTGTACCGCACACACCAATGCAGTTATTGTATTTTTGGGTGAAATATCCAAAAAGCTTGCTTCGTTCAAAGGTTGGTATATTCTTTTCTCTTGCGGCAACAAGCTCAGGATTATCAGGAAGAAGGGCAGCGGTGTAAACAACCATATCTGCACCATCAACATTTTCTGCCTTCTGACCCATTGTAACAGGTATGCCGAGGCTCTTTATTCTTTTTAATGTATCAGATTCATTGTTGTCGGAGCCTGTGAGGTAATGTCCTTGAGAATGTAAAATTTCTGCAAGAGGGCACATACCGCTTCCGCCGATGCCAATGAAGTGTATTCTTTTAGCATTTTTTATTGCTTCATTAATAGTCATTAAAGAAAATCCCTTTCTTAATTCTATAATAAAATTATACTCCGATTGTAGAAAAAAATAAACCCTGAAATTTTATTTTTTTAAATTCTTTTGCAGATTTTTTTTTTCTATTGGTTTTTTCAAAAGGGTACCAAGTATACCGCAAGAAATTACTTCTCCGATACAAACGGTAAGGGCAAAGTACCAGAACGTTCCCTGAAGGGAATAAAAATTAATTAATACAATAGGTACGATTATTGTGTTTGAAAGTATTGGCGGAATCGTGCACAGTATACTTTTTTTTCTTAAAAAGTATGTTCCCACAGCACCTATTAGTGTTGCAATACTGCCTAATATAATATCCCATAGAGCGCAATTTGTAAGTATGTTAGCAAGAAGGCAGCCTACAAATAATCCGGGAATAGCGTAGGGCGTAAATATGGGAAGAATTGTAAGAGCTTCCGACAGGCGTATTTGTATTGCTCCGCTTGCAAGCCCGAAAATCTGGGCAACAAAGGTAAGCACAACGTACATTGCGGCAACAACTGCCGCCAAGGCAATGCCTTGAATTTTTTTTCTGGTTTTCAAATAAATCACTCCATAGTTTTTATTATTGTGAGGATGGTTTCGAACTCACATTTTATATAAAAAATGTCTTTAAGTTTCGTTAAAAAAGACACTTTATATTTTATTTTAAAATTGTTATTATAATATTATTATTGAAGTAACACGAGGTGTTTTTAATGATTAATGTAACAATTTGGAACGAAGGCCGCCACGAAATTGAAAGTGAAGAGGTAAAGGCAGTATATCCTGAGGGTATACATAATTGCATCGCAAAATTTCTTGGCGTTAACGAAGATTTAAATATAAGAACAGCAGTTCTTGATGAGCCGGAAAACGGTCTTCCTGATGATGTACTTGAAAGTACAGATGTTCTTCTTTGGTGGGGACACATGGCGCATGAATGTGTACCGGATGAATTAGTTGAAAGAGTTTATAACCGCGTAATGAGAGGTATGGGCTTTATTGCGCTTCATTCTGCTCATTTTTCAAAGCCTTTTAAACGCCTTATGGGAACAACCTGTTCATTAAAATGGCGTGACGGTGACAGGGAGCGCCTTTGGTGTATCAGCCCTAATCATCCTATTGCTAAAAATATCCCCGAAAACTTCGTTATTCCTGTTGAAGAAATGTATGGGGAACGCTTTGATATTCCGACTCCTGATGAAATTGTATTTATGGGTTGGTTCAAGGGCGGAGAGGTTTTCCGTTCAGGATGTTGCTGGAACAGAGGTTTAGGTAAGGTGTTCTATTTCCAGCCGGGTCACGAAAGTAACCCTACTTATTACATTCCTGAAATTCAAAAAATAATAACCAATGCAGTTTATTGGGCTGCACCGGCAAATATTATTCCTGAAGTTGAATGTCCATGGGTGCCATCTCTTGAGGAAACCTACGACGGTCCTAATAAATAATTATAACACAGAAAATAGTTTTAACAAGGGGATAATTTAAAATGCTCAGATTTTTATTTCAAGGTGATTCCATAACAGACGTCAGTAGAATAGACCCGGAAGATGGTGGCGCAGGCAGTTATTTGTTCGGTTACGGATATCCTAATTTGGTTGCTGCGGATTTGTTAAAAAACAAAAAAGGTGAATTTGAATTTATTAACAAAGGTGTCAGTGGTAACAGAATTGTTGACTTATATGCTCGTATTAAAGATGACATAATTAATCTTAAGCCGGATGTAATGTCTATTCTTATCGGTGTGAATGATGTTTGGCATGAGCTTTCTGTTCAGAATGGTGTTGCAGCAGAAAAATTTGAAAAAATCTATAATATGCTTATAGAAGAAGTAAAAGAGGCCTTGCCCGATATAAAAATAATAATTCTTGCTCCTTTTGTGCTTAAGGGTAGCGGAACTGAAATGTACTATGATGAATTCCGTGCAGAGGTTCAGAAAAGAGCAGAATGTGCAAAGCGTGTAGCAGAAAAACATAATCTTTATTTTGTTGAATTGCAAAGTAAATTTGATGAAGCTTCGGCAGATGGCGATACTGTATATTGGGCAACGGATGGTGTTCATCCCAGTGCTGCAGGTCACCAGCTTATTAAAGAAGCACTTATGGATGTTATAAAAAAGATATAATCAGAAAGCCTTGTTTGAAAGAAATTTCAAACAAGGCTTTTTAATTATAAGAGTATAGGTTTATTTGAATTTTCAGGCTCAGCAACTTTTATGATAAAGTCGCGGTTTTCCAATGCACCCACTTGTCTTAAAGCATTAACGGAAGTATTATATGCTAATTCAGGAGTATTATTTTCGCGGCTTAAGTGAGCAAGAACAAAGTGAGTTGAACCTTTGTTTACAAGGGAACATAAGGTATCTGCGCAGGTGTCATTAGAAAGGTGACCTATATCAGATAAAATTCTTTTTTGAAGTGCAAAAGGGTAAGAGCCACTTTTTAACATATTTACATCGTGGTTAGATTCTATATAAATAAGTTTACTTCCTGTTATTTCAGAAAGAATGTCGTGTGGCATATATCCGGTATCTGTTACAACTGCAATTCTTGTTGTACCGTCACAGCCTGTAACAAGGTAACCGCAACCATCTGCACAGTCGTGAGATGTTTTTAAGGGCTTGATATTCATATCGGCAATTGTGGTTTCGCCGTTTATGGCAATATCTATGTGCTTATCTGTAAGTATGCCCTTTGATTTTAATGCCTCCAACGTACCGGTAGAAGCGTATACGGGTATATTATGTTTTTTTGCAAAAACATTTAATCCGTTAATATGGTCAGTATGCTCGTGAGTAATAAAAATACCCTTTAAGGATGAGGGCTCAACCCCGATTTCGTTTAACATCAAGCAAGTTTGTTTGGCACTTCTGCCTACATCAATTAAAATTCCTCCGGAATTATCGCCTATGTAAACAGAATTGCCGCTGCTTGATGAAAACAGCGGACAAAACTTTAACATTATATTATTCCTCGTCGTATGTTACTCGTTTAATATCTGCACCAACTGCAGAAAGCTTTTCAATAACCTCTTCATAACCTCTGTCAATATACTTGATGTTTTCAACATAGGTTTCACCCTTTGCAGAAAGTCCGGCAATAATCATTGCGGCACCTGCACGAAGGTCATCTGCTTCAACAGGAGCAGCCTGAAGAGATTCAACGCCTGTTATAAGAGCAGTGTCGCCGTTGACAATAATGTTTGCGCCCATGCGCCTTAATTGGTCAACGTATTTAAAGCGGTTATCCCAAACGTCTTCAACAACTGTACTTGTACCGTTACAGGTGCAAAGAAGGGTAGCAAATTGAGGTTGCATATCTGTGGGGAAGCCGGGATGAGGACTTGTTTTAACTCTGCAAGCCTTCGGACGTTTTCCGTCAGAAATAATTCTGACGCTTTCATCACCCTCAATAACGGTAATACCACAATCCTCTAATTTGTTTGTTATAGACTCAAGGTGCTTAGGGATAACGTTGTTTACAATAACGTCTCCGCCTGCAGCGGCAGCGGCAACCATATATGTGCCGGCTTCAATCTGGTCAGGGATAATTGAATATGTGCAACCGTGCATATTTTCAACACCACGGATTTTTATTACCTCTGTACCTGCACCGCGGACGTCTGCACCCATAGAGTTAAGGAAGTTGGCAAGGTCAACAATGTGAGGCTCTCTTGCGGCATTTTCAATAACTGTAAGTCCTTTTGCTTTAACAGCAGCAAGCATAGCATTAATTGTTGCACCAACAGAAACAACGTCAAGGTAAATGGATGAGCCGTAAAGCTCGTCGCCTGTTACGTGAACAATAGCACTATCTGTATTAACAACTGCACCTAATGCCTCAAATGCTTTAATGTGCTGGTCAATCGGTCTTACACCAAAATAGCAACCGCCCGGCAGGGCAACGCTTGCACAACCGTAATTGCTGAGCAAAACACCCAATAAATAGTATGATGCTCTGAGCTTACGTGTCATTTCATCAGGTATTGTAATATCAGGCTTAACGTTAACAGGGTTAACAACCATAACGCCTTTTTCAGGCTTTTCTACCTCTGCACCGATGAATTTGAGTATTTTAATCATCATGCGTACATCGCTTATTTCAGGAATATTCTCAATTCTGCAAGGTTCACCTGCAAAAACAGATGCAGCAATTATAGGTAAGGCGGCATTTTTTGCACCGCTGATATTAATTGTTCCGTTGAGCTTGTTTCCGCCTCGGATAACAAATCTTTCCACAAACTCACTCCTTAGAATATATTTAAACAAAGCATAATTATCTAATTTAACTGTTATATAGTATAACACCTTTGGAGTGAAAAAGGAAGAGTATTTTAAAATAAAGCCTATGATAAATATTATAAATTTACGACTGTATTTTGTGAAATCTTACAAAATGTTTTGTTATTTGACATATAACATTTTATAGAAGTTGGGATAAGAATTATAAAACTCATTAAGGGTTTTTCTGGTGTTTGAGCCGGGGTCATTTATAAGAAAAGCAGAAGAGGTAAGGGAATTGCAAGCAACAACACCTGTAACAACCACGTAATGTTGTCCGCCATATGAGTTTTTTGCACCTACAATAACAGGCTTACCGCTTTTAAGAGCGTTATAAATTTTTGTTAAATGACCACTTTGTGAAGTTATTACGGTGTAATTTTGCGGCCAGTAAACTGCACCGCCTGAAGTGTATGAAAGCTTTTTTGCCATAGTATGTGGGTAAATTGTTGTATTGGTTCTGTAGCTTTCCGTCATAGCCAATGCAGTTGTAGCACAGCCGATTTTACCGATGGTCTGTCCTGAAGTACCCAAAGTAACACCGGACCAACGTGAATCGGTTTGTTTATAATCAGGAACATTTAAAGATACACTTGTATATTTTGGTGTAAAGTTTTGAGGCTTTACAAGGTAACTTCTGCTTACATAGCCTGTTTTATTACCGTTATAAATGATTTTAGCAAAGGTATTATCTGCTGTGTGCACGGTAACGTATGTTCCTGATGGTAAATAATCAATTATCGGCGCAGATGCTGAAGCGCTTCTTCTTACACGTAAATTACCTGATGAAGTGTTTACTATCCTAACAGCAGAAGATACGTGATACAAGTAGTTTTCGTGACAATAGCCGTATTTTGAGTTTCCGTAACGTACGTACCAGTAATTGTTGCTTTTTGAAATTAGTGATACGTAAGAGTTTTTTTTGACTGTGCCGATAACGGTAGATGAAGACGATGGTTTTTGCCTTACATTAAGAACTGTGCTTGATGTGTTCACACGTGCAGCCCCTTGAATTATTTGTGTTGCCTTAATAGGAGTAATCAGTAAACTTAATATGATTACAGTACATAGAATAATTGAAAGCTTATGCTTCAAAAAAATCAC
>JAZUMM010000239.1:0-15760 GCA_045603625.1 Acutalibacteraceae bacterium
TTGATAAATCAAAAGTGATATTGAAGCCTTACGGCTTCAGTGTTATTTTATTCGCATAAAACTGTCCGAAGAACAATAACACTGTGCAAAGCACAATAAAACTGCGAAGCAATATCACTTGCCGTATGGCGAATAAAACTGCCGAGTGTCCTTATGAACACTCGGCATAATCCACCGGGTTTTATTTATTCAAACTATCTTTATTTACGCTTTCATTAAAAAACTGCTCAACTGCAGAATAATATTGTTCCGGTGCCGTATAAAAAGCCCTGGCGTGCACCGCATCCTTTATTTCAAGCTTTTGCTTTGAAGAAGCACAAGCGTTATAAAGCTCATCCATCATATAAAATGGTACAAAATCATCAGCCGTGCCGTGTATAAATAAAATTGGAACACTTGAATTTTTTACCGCCTTAAGGGGTGAAGCATCTCTGAAATCGTACCCTGCAAAAATACGACCATACATATTTGTTATGTGCATTATAGGGAACTCCGGCAGCTTAAAGCCCTTACACAAATGGTAAGAAAATTCGTTCCATGCAGAAGTATACGAACAATCGGCTACAATTGCTTTAACACCGTATTCCTTCGCCTTGGGGCTCATCATAAGAACAGTTGCCCCGCCCATAGAAATACCTAAAAGGTACAAATCAAGCTCAGGAAAATTCTTTTTAGCATAATCAACCCAAAGGTAAGTATCACAAGATTCGTGCGTACCGTAGCCTAAAAACTTACCGTCACTTTCACCGCAGCCCCTATGGTCCGGCATAAGAAGAGTGTAGCCTTCTTCATAAAACCTTTGACCGAGAAAAACAAATTCACCAAGTCCGGAGCTTCTTGCTCCGTGACAAGCAACCAAAAGCTTTCCGTTGCTTTTTTCAGGAACAAGAATATGGGCAATAATTTTTTCTCCGTCAGGGGTTACCATTTCTTCCCTTTTATGATTAAGCTTTGTAAAGGAATTATAGGCACGGCAATAATCCTTATCATAGTCACTTACCTCAGGCTCCCCAACAATTATTTTCATAATAAAGTCAGGGACTTTTATTTGCTTACGCCAGACGGTAGCATTAAATGCAATAAAGCATGCACCAAATAAAATAAGCAACAATACTATTGCAATTATTAAAACAATAATCATTCTTTCACCTTAATTTTCCTGTGTTGAATTTTCCGTATAGCCCATAACTGCCTGCTGACGCTTTTCAGAAAGCTCTGCATACATCCATTCACGCTTCTGACGTGAAATAGGCCACAAAAATTTAGGAACAATACGTAAAATACCTGTTACCGTGGGAACAATTGTGCAAAGAGCAAATTCCCAGAACTTTGTACGGTCATTTTGTGTACCGATTTCAAGACCCTGAACATAACCGATTTTCTTCATAATAATGCTTGTAACAGATCCGAGAAGAGCACTTTGAACCTTTAAAATTAAGCCTTTTGCAACACCTGTTGTGGCTTCCATACGGTAACCGTTTTTCCATTCACAATAATCCATTGCCTCGTTCCACAAGTCTGCATTAATAACCTTAGAAATACCCCACGACCATTTAACAAACCATTCCTTTAAACCAAAGGCAATACACATAGGAACAGTTTTCATAAACATGGTTTTCTTCTTTGTCATACCGAAAAGGAAAACAGCAATAGATATAACACTATTATAAATATCATTAAAAATCCACAAGGATTTTGATGAGAATTTTCTTCTTAACGGACCAACAAAAGCATAACTGATGCTACCGTTCATAGAAGATGGAATATTAAGAATTGTTATAAGTGAATAACTGCCAAGAACATCAATGAAATAGTTTGTTTCACTCTTGCTGATTGAGAAGTTACCCAAAAATTCCGACAAGCACATAAGAAGAACGGGATAGTTTGAAACAATTGCCCTCAAGCCCTCTTTTATGTTTGGTTTTTCAATTGATTGCGGTACCCTTTCCTTTGATTGCATAAAGAACCAGAACGTACATAAAGAAGAAATAAGCGCAGTACCGCCGCCCATTACCATAAAGACTGAGCTTAACTTCCAGTTAACCACCTTGTTATTTACAAGGTCAATAAGCACACCCATTATGTAACGCGGCAAATCCTCACCCATATAGCCTGTAAGAAGCTCTGCGAGGGTTATAAGGCGAATACGTTCATCGGGATTAGGTGTAATTGTGGACATATAACCACTTTTTGCAACATTTGTAAAGGTACCTGCCGTTTCGTTAATTATGGCAAAAATGTAGTAATAAATAAGCTTCGGCAAATGTGTACCGCTTGTTGTACCAAAAAACAACGGTAACAACCAGGTAAACACACTCATAATTGTAAGCGGTAGCTGTACGCCTACAAGGTACGGTCTGAATTTACCGATTCTTGTTCTTGTATTATCTACAATTACAGATATAAACGTATCGTTAATAACGTCCCAGGCGGCAGTAACAAGGTTCATAACCGCACTTACGGTAAAGTCGATATTAACAACGTCCCATATATATCTTTCTGAAAATGCGTTAATATTAAAGGAGTTTGACCAGTCGTTAAAAAGGTAAGAAACTGTTTCCCTTACGCCAACGTAATTGCGTCCCTCATAAAACCTTACATTTTCTTCGGTGCTTTGGTTAATTAATTTTTCTTCACTCACAAAAGCACCTCCTAGTCATTTTGCGGCTTCACGTAAACCGCACAGCTATCAGTAAAAACTTCACCTAAATATTCAAGCTCAACCGTAACGTAAACAGGCTCATGGGTATTTTCCTTTGCATAAACGTAGCCCATTTCATCTACTGTAACCTTACTTTCATCAGATGAAGAAAATGTAACCTTATACTCACTGTCATCTTCTATTACTGCATTGACGTTAATTACCTCTTCACTGCCTTTTTCAAGATACAATTCATCTGCAGAAAGTGTAACACCGGCATAAAAGTACTCGTATTTATTCACTACCTTATACGTAAATTCAATTTCCTTTTCACCAAAAGCAGCCAATTCCTTTAAAAAAGAGACCTCTGAAGCTACTTTATAAACTCTTTCAGTTTCTATGTATGCAATTTCATCGGTAAGTATATTTACCTTTGCACGAATTTCATAATACTCAGGAGTTACCTGAACACCGGAAACAGTACAATACTGTGCAATTTCCTTTATAAACTCACCTTTAATATCAGGCAGATTTTCTGCCCCGAAGGATTGTTCAAGCTCTGCATTTAAAGATGAAACATCTTCAGCTGTAATTGTAAGAAAATAATACTCTTTATCAATAAGATTACCGCTATCATCATAAAGCGGTGCACCGTTTTCATCTGACTGACCTACGGTAAGGTTACAATTAACGTTTTCGCAATCTGAAAGCTCAACCAATGGCATTTTATTGTATACCGTACCAAAAACGCCTGTATAATCTTCACCGTAAAAGCCATCCACAACAGGCAAAAGCTTATTTTTCACATAAGAAAACAAGCCCACGTCTGCACCATCTGCTTTACCGTCTACTAAAATTTCGCCATCATCAACGTAAACATCAGTAAAGGTGTTCACCTTTACAAATTTATCGTTCTGTGTTTTATTGGTAACAGTATAAATATACTCACAAACAGAAGCGTTGTTATTTTCAAGTAATTCTTTGCCACCATAAATATCCTTTGTACTTGTTGTGCTGTTTTCTTTTTCTACATTTCTTACAGTAACAACAAGTGTAGCCATACATATACAAAGGGCAAGAAAACTGCAAATACCGAATAATAAAAACTGTTTTTTCTTACTTTCAGATTTAAGAGATGAGGTATTATTTGCCAAGGCTTTCACCTTCTTTCCCTTTTTGCGCAAGCTCTTTGCTTTCCTTTTCTTTTTTCAATCTTGCTTCCTTTTCTTCCTCGGATTCAAAAACAGGCAACGGTAAATCTGCAAGGGAAACTTCCCCCGCCTTCACTTTTTTTCGCATTTCAACACGTTTTAAGTCTACATCCTTAATACACGGTTGAATATTTTTCTTTATAACAAGATGATTTAAAACAAAAATTAATATAAAAACAAGTAAACAGGCAAATGCCCCGAAGCCTGTTTCACCCAAAAGAAAACCGCCCTTTGCCATAAATAAAGGAAGCATAAAGCTTACGACAGCCGCAATAATTGATAAAAAGGCACCTGCAACAGAAAAGCCTCTCATTATTTTTGCAGTTTTCTGAATATTTACAAATGATAAAACAAGGGTCACAAAAACACCGAAGCCTGCCAAAAAAATGGCAACAATCAATCCGAGCAAAGCAAAACAGATGCCACTTTGCTCCGGCATATACTCTTTAATATTATATAAAGCAACCAAGGTACCATCTGAAAAAGCGCTGTATATTCCCCAGGCGCCAAAGCTTAACTGACTGCCGAGAATATTTTCATACACCTTACCAAAGGGAACAAAAATTGCTCCTATTGCAATTACCATGGCAACAATACGCAAAATCGGTATAATACTACCAATAAAAGAAGCCTTAATTTTTGCAACAAGTATACGGAACGTTGCATACTCAAGCTCACATTTTTTTGCATCCTCAGTTAACAAGGTTTTTTGTTGACTGTAAAAAATATTGGCACCACAATGCTTGCAATTTGGTGATAAATCGAACCTGCCGATTTCACCGTTGCAGTTTGGACATTTCATAAAACATCACCTTTTTTCAGGTACTGCCCTGTATTTTGCTGTATAATCTGTAACGTCTATTTTTATAATAGCAACAACAGATGCAAGCTTATCATTAAACTCAAAATCCTTGCCTGTCTGTGTTTTCATAAGAATACTTAAAGCCTGCTTTTTTACTTCAACATCGTCAACTATTGTTGCAATTCCCTTACCCATAAGCGACGAATAAGCAAGACCGTATTTACAGGCAACCTCACCCTCAAAAGGCACCAGGTTACACTCCATTTCAAAAAAGACCTTTGGATTTTTTCGCATAACGTCAAGCTTTCTGCCCTGAGTTGCACCGTGAAGCCACACGGTAAGCTTGCCATTTTCCATTGTATAACCGTAGTTCATAGGTACAACGTAAGGCTCATCACCATCTACAAGGCCGAGATGAAGCACCTTAGCTTCATCGAGAATTTTTACAATTTCACTTGTATCGGATATTAATTTTTCTCTTCTTGTTAAGCCGTTCATTTATTTACACTCGCTTTTTTCTTCTTAGTTTTTTCTTCTAATTTATTCATACCCTTTTCTACATATGGAAAAAGGAATTTAACAATAAGCACACCAATAAATGCACAAATGGTACCCGAAACCACACCTGCAATAACGTCTGTACAGTAATGAACCTCAACGTAAATTCTTGAAAAGCCCATAATTGCCGCAAATATAGTTAATGGTATACCTTTTTTTCTGTCATTCCACAAAAGAGCAACGGCTGCCGCAAAAGCAGAAGATGTGTGACCTGATGGGAACGAAAAGCTATCGGGCATATCTGTAACAATATGAGGATATGTATACACTTCATTCCAGAAAGCATATTTTTCCTGATTTGTTCCAAAAAGGTCAAAGGGTCTTGGTCTTGCAAAAAACTCTTTAAGAAACAAATCGTTACAAATAAGCATAACAAGTAATGCAATAAGCATTGTAAAGCCTGCTTTACGGTTTTTCTTTGTCAGGAAAAGTCCTAAACCGATAATTATAAATATAATACCCGCATCACCTAAGGTTGTTATAACAAGCATTATATAATTTAATACCTCATTCTGAATACTTTGTATCCATTCAAAAACCTTAAGGTCAAAATCTAAAAACGAATCAAACATTTCTTACTCTTCCTCTCTTATTAATACTGTACCTTTTGTTTCTTTAACCTGAAGTATAAACATAATTGCCGCAACACCTACCGAAGGCACGGAAACAAGAAGGCAAGCCCACCATATTGGTAAAATTGTTATTCCCACAAGTGTTACAAGGTAACCTACTGCAAGTCCGATTATAACAAGAAGCCCTTCTGCTCCTACAACAGATGCACGAATATCTGTGGGAACCTTTTCGGTCATCATAACATTCATATAGTCTCTGCCAATCCAATATGAGCCCTGGTAAAGACCTGCAAATGCACCTATAATATACGGGTTCCAGCCTCTTAATATACCAACCACAAAAAGAATGTACCCTATAATACAGGTGGAAGAAAACAACGTAACTGTTGTTTTACGACCTGCTTTATCTGCAATAAAGCCTGAAAGGAACGTTATTGAAGCATAAATTACAGGAACCATAAAAAGCGCCTTTGTAATTTCACCGGTAGTCATTCCGGCGCGGTTCATTGATGATTCAAAATACAATGCAATCGCAGGCATTGCCGCGTCAAAAATGATGTGAGAAATTATAAGCATTTTTGTATCTTTATTTGAAAAAATATACTTTACGCCGTTAAAAACGCCTGCCTGATTACGTTGAGCCTTTTTGTTCTTTTTTATTTCTTCCTTCTCTTTAAGCCTATCCTCATAAGGACGACTGAGATAACTGATTCTGTCTTCTACAAAAACCTTTGTATCTTTAGCAAGAAGAATAATCAAACCGATTGAAGCGAAGCCTATAAGCGATGGCACAAGAAAAATCTCACGCCATTTTGTTGCATCCTCGCCCATTAAAGCATCGCGAAGCACCGGAATAAGTATAACGCCTAAAATTCCGAAGCTTTTAAGAAAGCTGTATATTTTTGCTCTGTGCTTGCTTGGTGCCTCCTCCAGAATATAAATAATCTGAATATCGTGCCCCATAAAAAAGCTTATAATTGCAAAGCCTACTAAAAACATTACGTAGCTTGAAGACAAATGAATTACTAAAAGACCTACCGCCATACCTAATGTAGAAAGAATAAAAAGCGGTTTTCTGCCCCATTTATCTGCAAGAGCTTTGTAGAATGGTGTGAATATGCCCAACACATACGTAAAAACACCTATTCCCGAATGAAAGGCCAGCCCATCCTCATAAGTATAATATTTACCCATAAAAGGATTATTAACAAAAAATTCCGTAACAAAGGAAGATTGCACCGTAACAGTAAGGTTACTTGTTACTTCATCAAGAATATTTACTACAGCAATAAGAAAAAGCAACACAAAAAAATATTTGCCCGAATTCCCCTTCACCTGCTTTTTATAAAGACGGGAAAGCTCCGCCTTTTCTTTTCTCTTAATTTGTTCTATGGTTTTCATCAAATCACCTGCCAAATCGGTTTTTTTGAATACATATAATTAATTATATCATACCTCTATAAACCTTTCAACAAAAAAAGGTTCGGACATTTAACAAATGCCCGAACTAATATTTAAGTTACTATTATCAATAAATCTTACTTTGATTTTTTTATAAGTGAAACAAATGAAATTATAACACCTGTCAATGAATACACGCCTGAAAGCACACCAAAAACAATAAAAAAAACAAAGCCTACGTAAGGCACAAAGCCCATTAAATAACCTGCCAATCCAAAAATTATATTTACAAGCACGTAAAAAACAATTGCAAAAGCAAAGCTTTTATAATCCTTGACCTTATATGTTGGTTTAAAAAGAATTTTTAAAATTTTCATAAATACCTCTCTGAATAAATATTACTCAAGCTCTTTCTGTTGATTATTATACAGTTTTCTTGCATTGAAAAAAGCAAAAACAATACATATAAAGGAATATACCGAAAAAATCAGGTACGACATAATTTCAGGCGTCTGGGGAATCATCTGAATATATAAAACAATACCAATCACACCGTTAATTACCATAAGGAAGGTATACTCCACAAAAGCAAACATTGTAAGAAAATATATGAGTATACCGAGAAGATTCGTAATACTGTCAAGCAAAACGTATTGTGAACCCATAAGAGGAAGAACAATCCATAACACAACAAGTAAAATCACAAAACCTGCAACAATCAAAGCCCTTTGCTTATTACTTAATTTGCGAAGAAGCGTAGAGTGCTTCCACTTATTTTTGTTCCACCTTATAAACGTAAGCATCTGAATAGGAAAGGAAAATAAAAATGCCGAAATTGCAGATGCATATATACCATAAAAAATATATACCGCACCGTACAATAAGGAATTTACGCTGCCCAGCAGGCTTGCATACCTGTTGACCCTTGATTGAAGAGATGCAATTATCAAAGATATATACAAGGGTAAAATGCGCAAAAAATCTTGCTTATAGTACACACCTGCTATTGTTATAAGCACCCCTGTAATACCCATTAATATGAATATTATTATATCCTTTACAGAAAACTTATTTATTATTTTTTCAGACATCTTATTAGTCCTTATTTCAAAATTTTCATATAAAATATACTAGCATAAAAAAGTGATTTTTGCAACAAAAACACGACTACGCCCGGAATGAGCGTAGTCATTACATTTAAAGCTATTAAAGAGAAGCTGTTTGTTCTGAGCCTGCAGGAGCAGAAACAGGATTCATAGGTGATACAGTTGGCTGAGCCGGTTGCTGATACACCGGTTGTGCCTGCTGGTATACAGGCTGCTGATATACAGGCTGATATGCATTCATATAAGCATTTTGTGCAGAGCCTTCTACAATTTTTTTGCGTATTTCATGAACGTCGTCAACCAATTGACCAATTGCATAAAAAGGCAATGAAACAAATAACAAGGTCGCTAAACCTGAAATAAATGTAATCAAAGCTATAAAGAACAAATCCTCTTCCATAGAGAGTAAGCCTAATACTACACCAAAAACACTGAGTGCCATATCAATTATACTGAGAATACCTAAAAATTTTGCGATACCGCAAAAAATCTTACCTACTTTTTCGAACATATTTTTACCCTCCGAATTAATTTTATAAACGCAGTATATCACATAATTTTTTATGAATCAAACATCTGAATAAAAACCAAATGATATTTAATATATAATTTTTATTTCGTAACAAGCTCCACCTTGTAGCCACGTTTCGCAAGTAAATCTGCCATAGCACCTTCACCAACAACGTGTGCAGAACCAACACAAATAAACACTTCTTCGCCATCTTTAAGTGCTTTTTCGGCAAAAGCCGCCATATTTATATTTCGGTCAACAACCATTGCTTTGTTGTACCTATCCAATAAATCTTTTTCTTCAGGTGTTAAGCCTTCATCCTCAGAAAGCAAGTACTCTTCAAATGCCTTTTCGTCACCCGTTGCCCAAAGATCCAACAATTCTTTCATATCTTCTTTAGCTGCCTCTTTCTCTTTATACTGCTCAATAGAAGCCCTCAGAAGCTCTGTTTGAATTTCATTGTCAAAGCTTGCCAACATTCCATATTGAAACTCTGCAGATTCTATTTCATGAATTTTTTTGTTTTTTTCATAAGCCTTTTCTATAAAATGCCTGTCAATTCCTAATTCAACGTCTCCGCCAAGCTCTTCTATCATTAATGAATCTATTGTGCTGCTCCACATAGCAGGATAATAGTAATCCATTGCCGGAATATACGAATCATACTCTTTAAGAATTTCTACTGCATCGTTATAAACATCCTCAGGAATATTCTCCTTAATAGAGCCCTGGTCTGTATAAACAAGCTTTGCAATAGCAGACATCTGAGCATTCATATCTTTTTCAAATGCAACTATATCCGCTTCTACTGCAAGACTATCTGAATCATTAAAAGCTTTTAAAACATATCGTGGAAGAGGATAATAATCCTCTCTGCCAACGTGAATTGAACCAAACAACCACACAACGTTACCCTTCAAGTCGGTAACGCGATACAACAACGGCTTTGCAGTTGCAGGGTCCGGCTCAGGTGCCTGTGTTGTGGTTACCTCTGTTGTTTGTGTAATTTTTTCTGTTTCATCGGTTGTTGGCTCGGTAGTTGCTTTGTTTCCGCAGGACACAAAGGTAACCAGCATAAAAACAACAAGCAGCAAAGATAATAATCGTTTAAATTTCATAACAACGCTCCTTTTATATTTACTGATTATTTATGATACTCATTAAAAACCTTCAAAACACAGTTTTTAGCAATATCAATATGTTCATCGGTAATTTCTTCATCAAAACATTTAAAGGTGTTTTGCGTTATATTGTTGCCGGATAAATAGGCGTACCACAAAAGTCCCAAGGCGTATCTGCCGAGACCTAAGCTTGCATGAAAGGTATCGCGATGAACCTTTTCTATACCGTTTTCAATCAAAGCATAAAATAATTCACCTGACGGAATAATACAATCCGCCCCAATATCCTCCGCTGCTTTTTTATAAGATTTTTTTATATCAGAAAGCATATCACGGTAGTCAGTATAACCAAGACCTTTAAGCAAAACGCCGTCCTGCTCATACGCCCAGGTCTGATGAATTACAATTTTCGCCTTTGGAGCACAAAGGCGTACATAATCAACAAGCTTTTGTAAATAGGGTTGATACGTATTGTAATCGTTGGATTGGTTACTTACCTGTTGCAGCGTTACAATATCCCATTCCCTATTGAGAAGTGCCTCCTTCAAGGAAACACAAAAGCCTGTACTACTGCCATTCATACCGAGTGTATATGCTTTTTCCTCGCTCAGCATATTTCTGTAATGCTTTGAAAGTGAGCATCCTCCGATATACAGATTAAATGCTTCAATATCTACACCGTCTGCCTTTGCAATACAATGTAAATATCTTTGTGCATCCTCGGAAAAGCTGTTGCCGATTGATAAAACGTTCATATTTCCGCCTCCTGTTATATGATAGCATTTTGTAATTACTGTTGCAAATAAAAAATTCCATACCTTTTTTATGCATAATAAATAAACGCCTCGTGATTTACAAGGCGTTTAAACTGATAGTATTAAATTCAGAATCTTTCCCAGAAATCTTTACCCCAGGGATGTGACTGTTCCTCCCAAGCATCACGATGCTTTAATATTTTTTCGCGCATCTCTTGTATTTTCAAGGTGTACTTTTCGTCTTTTGCAAGATTATTAATTTCCCAAGGGTCATTTTTTATATTGTAAAGGAAAGTCCACTTATCATCTTCACCGTCACCGTTACGGTATTCAATAAGCTTAAATTCATCATCCTTTACACCGCGTACAAAATTATCAAATATAAGATACAATTCATCGCGGAACTCGTTACCGTGCTCGCCGTCAAGAAGATGTGCAAAGCTTTTACCGTCCACAGAATCGGGAATATTTATTCCGACCTTATCACACAAGGTAGGAAAAATATCATAAAGGTAAACGTATGCATCGTTCCTCACATTCTGAGCAATACCGGGTCCTGCCATAATAAGAGGCACACGAATGCCGTGCTCATAAATATCCTCTTTACCAAGCCAACCGTGTTGACCGACTGCAAGACCGTTATCACCTGTAAACACAACAATTGTATTATCCTCTTCACCTGATTGGCGCAAAGCATCAAACAATCTGCCTATTTCAGAATCAAGGTGAGTTATCATTGCAAAATATTCTGCAATGTGTTTTTTTATTTCCTCTTCCTTTCTGGGATATGATGCAAGGTGCTCATCACGGTGCACCATAAGAGGATAATTTGTATCAATAATCTCCTGAAAATTTGGCGGCAACGTAATTTTTTCTGCATCATACATTTCCCTGAATTTATCAGGCATTGTGCGAGGGTCATGAGGTGCAAGGTATGCAAGGTACATAAAAAACGGCTTATCTTTTCCTGCATTTTCTTTAAGCAGCTCAATAGCAGAATCTGTAAGCAATGTGCTTGAATGCTTACCGGGCTCAAACTCATCACAATGTACAGGTTGCGGATGATTATCTTTATAAAAATCAACCACAAAATTAATTACGTTATCGTATTCACCCGTAACGTCATAACGGCAGGTAGGCACGTTCCAATGGTCCCACATACCCCCGAAAAAGATTTTTGCACCTTTAGTAAAGCTACGTGCATAAGCAGGGCAACCGTTGTGCCATTTACCGAGTCCGATGGTTTCGTAACCGTTATTTTTAAAATTTTCTGCAAGAGTTTTGTGCTCAGGCGGAATATTACCACCCAACTCCTCTAAATGAAAGGGGTTCCTGCCCGATAAAACCATAGCACGACTGGGCATACAAACCGCACCACAGGTACCGCCTGCAATATGAGCTCGCACAAAGGATATGCCTCGCTTTGTGAGTCTGTCAAGATTAGGCGTTATAATTTCATTATTACCCAGAGCGTGAATAGTATCAAAGCGTTGGTCATCTGTTACAATAAACAATACGTTTGGTTTTTTCTGCACAAAAACACCGCCTTTATAACAATTGCATTTTTATTAAGCAAAAATTATTCAAAATATTTTTGAATTTTAAATTTATTATGAAAATCAAAGAATTTTTCAAGAAGCTTTGAAAATCTGCCAATTAAAAATCCGTTAACTGCGGCACAAAAAAATGTACCTGCCGCTATACCCTTAAACACACCAAAGCCGAAAAACGCAAAGGACATAACAATCGCCACTACAACACTCAAACATATTACGATATTACATAAAATTTGTCAATTTAAACGGCTTAAAATCACCCGTTTTCTTTTTGCCTTTTTTCCATTCTTCTCCAGCTGATAAATCCATATAAATCATTTGCAAGAAAGGCTACAAAGCACACAACAACCGAAACGTAACGAACGTTATAAATACTTGCAATTACCCACAAAACAATAAGCACAATGTCATTTGCGGCATAAGCCAAAGCAAAATACGGACTGCGCTTAAAGGTAAGGTACACCGCAACAAAGCTTGTTGTAACAGAAAGTGTGCTTGGCACAATATTGGCAGTATTAAAATACTTAAGAACAAAATAGAACAAAACCGTTACGGCTATTGCAAAAGCACACATCAACAAAACATCCTTTTTGCCGATACGGTTTACCTTTACCTCTGCCCTGTTATCCTTATACGGATTTTTAAGCCATGAAACTAACGCAACAATCGCCATAGGCATTGTCATACCAATATATGTAATCATTTCGCCGTAATAGCTGAAGCCGTAAGAAATTATACCGTAAAGTATACTGAACAAAACCATTAACACCTGCCCGAAGGGATTACCCTTGGCATTAAAAATAAGAGAAGTAACACCAATTAATGATGCTGCCAGAGTTAAATAATTTTCACGGTCAAACATACAAAAGGAAGTAATTATAAGCAAAGCTGAAGAAAGCCACAAAACAATTTCTACTTTCGAGAAATAATTTTTCAACAAAATCGCCCCTAAAAAATAAACATCCGCATGCACATCTTCTAAGACCTAACGATGTGCAAACGAATGTTTTTTTAACATTCTACTACTCGGTAGCAGTTTTTTCTGTTATTAATATATCATACCATCATTCAAAAAGCAATAAAAACAGTTAATATTAATCAGGCTGCTGACCGTCGTGAGCCAACCACTTACACTCTGTAATTTCCATATTTGTAAATATAGCTTTAAAGGATGAATTTTCAGGACTGCAGGCATATATGCCGAAGCTGATTTTTTTATCACCCTTCCACATATGACATACACGCATTTGCTTAAACACAATGCCATCCTCTGAGCATTCAATGCAATAATCATCTTCACGGCGACTGAATCTGTACCACATAGACTTTATATTTGCATCTATTTCAGTAGTTGCCCAATCAGAATAGCCATTATTGGTAACAACACTGCCAAGGTGCTGAAACCTTTCGTTTTCATACTCAACAGATGCTTTAAGCCAATTTTCGCTGTCAAGGTACATAACAATTCCACATTGGTCAAACCTGTGTTTGCTTTGAAACTCCGTTTTTACAGTAAACGAAAAATACTTTTCTTCTGTTTCCATTTGTAATACAGGAGCATTATCGTTTCTGAAATGGTAATACGTTCTTTGCCATAAATCCGTATAAGGATTTGTGATAATTTCAATTTTCTTATCAGAAAGTGTATAGCCTTCAGGCTCCCTTGTCCATTGTAATTTATTAACATCAAAATTCATAATATCCCCTCAACAATTAAATTAATTAAAGCTTTTAACCCAGTTTATTAAAGAACCGTGATGGGTATTTTCTCTTACGGTGACTAGCATATAATCAGTTACAGGGCCGTTTTTTCGCATTTTTTCAAGAATTGCTTCCTGAAGCTCCTGCACGGTCATCTGTTCATACGGCTTATTAAGGTCCTGTATAATTATTTCAGGCTGTTTTTGGATAGCCTCCTGTATATGCTCTTCAGCTTTTTTCTCAACAGAGGCCTCTGACTCTTTTTTTATTTCTTTAAATGTTATTTTCTCAATATTTTCAATAATCTGACCGTCTGAAATCCATATTTCGCCGTAATTTGCAGGTATCTGCACCTGAAGTTGACCGTTATTCACATCAATTTTCTGACCTGATAATGCCCCTATGTACTCTTTAAAATTACCGCAAGAAAGGCTTACGGTTACATCACTGTCACCATTGTTGACAGTAACAATTACAGATTTGCCGTTATACGCTCTTTCGTATGCAAAATACGTATTTTGTAAAACCAATTCTTTATAATCGCCGTAACAAAGAGCAGGCGTGTTGTTGCGGATTTTACCCAGAGCAGAAACTAATTTTGTAAAAGGATTTGTATTTACCTCATCCTTATAAAGCTCATAATCAAGCATAGGTCTCAAGGAATCATCTGAACCACGCTCTTTTTTACCCTCAATACCAAATTCGGAGCCGTAATAAACGGAAGGTATACCGGGCAAGGTATAAAGCATAATGTGCACAGGTGCAAAATGCGCTTTATTGCGAAGCTTTGTATATATACGCTCCACATCATGATTATCAACAAAGGTATATAGATTAAGATTTCCACCAACCATATCATTTACATACTTTATTGTATGAGCAACCTCAAAATAATTATGGTCATTATGTGCAGAATACAATGCCTTGTGAAGCATATAGTTTGTTACAGAATGTAGCGTGCCCTCATTTGCCCAACGTGAATAGTTGCCGTGAATAACCTCACCCATAAGCCAGAAATCTTCTTTGACCTCATTTGCAACCTGCCGAAGAGCCTTCATATAATCAAAATCCATAACGTCTGCCGCATCAAGACGAATTCCGTCAACATCAAATTCTTTTACCCAGAAGCGTACAACGTCACAAATATAATCCCTTACTGCAGGATTATGCTGATTTAATTTTGCAAGAAGGTCATATCCGCCCCAATTCTCATAAGAAAAACCATCATTAAAGGAATTGTTGCCCCAAAAATTCACGTTACAATACCAATCTTTATATTGAGAGCTTTCGCGATTTTCTCTTATATCACGAAAAGCAAAAAAATCACGCCCTGTATGATTAAAAACACCGTCAAAAATCACATGCATACCCTTATTGTGACACTCTGCCACAAAGCTTTTTAAATCATCATTAGTGCCTAATCTTGAATCAAGCTTTTTATAATCGGTTGTTTCGTAGCCGTGCCCTACGGACTCAAAAAGCGGACCTATATAAATAGCATTACAGCCAATATTCTTTATATGAGTAAGCCACGGTAAAAGAGTATTAAGACGGTGCACCGGCTCGCCGTAGGAATTCTGTTTGGGAGCCCCTGTCATTCCCAAAGGGTAAATATGATAAAAAATTGCCTCGTCATACCATGCCATAATTTTGCCACCTGTTAATAATCTGTATTGTATATACTAAAAGCTACGTATATATGTTACGCTTAAGTATATCACAATATAATAAAAACAAAAAGACCTTATACACAAAAATCCCCTCGGATTATGCCGAGTGTTCATAAGGACACTCGGCAGTTTTATTCGCCATACGGCGAGTGATA
>JAZUMM010000240.1:0-3861 GCA_045603625.1 Acutalibacteraceae bacterium
AACACATCAGATAAGGGTTCATATGGCTTACAGGGGCAATCCTGTTGCAGGTGATGTTGTTTACGGTAACCCTAAAAAGACGTATGGTCTTGAGGGGCAATGCCTTAATGCATCAACAATAGGCTTCATTCATCCCATAACAAAGGAGTATATGGAGTTTACTTGTGAGCTTCCTCAATATTTTAAAGATTTTCTCAGGAGAATATCATAATGAAAAATAAATATTCTCAATGGTTACTTGTATCTGATATAGATGGTACATTGAATAATAAAAAACGCAAACTACCTTATAAAAACAAGGTTGCAATCAGGCGTTTTGTTGATAATGGCGGTAATTTTACATTGTGTTCAGGCAGAAATTTAGCGTCACTTACTCCTCATTATCGTAACTTGGGTATAAGTACACCTGCAATTTGTATGAATGGTGCAGGTATTTATGATTTTTCTACTGAAAAAATTTTATACTATTCACCAATTTCACCTGATGGTGAAAAGGCTGTTATTGAGCTTATGAAAAAGTATAAGCTTGCTCAATTTGCGGTATTTGATTTAACTACTGTTTACAGATACAAAAGTAGTTGTTTTTACGGTTTTTTTGTTTCATTACTTGATAAACTTCAAAATGTTTTATGTAAAACAACAGATGATTTACCAACAGGTAACTGGGGTAAGGTTACAATTTTTTCTTTCCCGTCTGTTTGTAAAAAAATTGAGCATTACATAAAAAATTCTGAATTTAATAATTTATTTGAGTGTGTTTACACCTCGCCGGTAACAATTGAATTACTCAATAAAGGTGTAAATAAAGGCTCAGGTGTACAAAAGCTTGCCGAATTAATTAATATTTCACCACAAAATATTGCTGCAATAGGTGACTATTACAATGACGAAGCAATGCTTAAAAGAGTTAATCATCCTGCTTGCTGCGGTCAGGCTCCCGATGATTTGAAAAAATTATGTGAATATATTACTTGCCACTGCAATGATGGTGCCGTAAGTGATTTTATTAATTATTTAGAAACTAATTATATTTTATAATGGAGGTTATTTTATGCCAAAACTTTCTGTTAATGAATTAGCAAAAGTTGCTTGCAAGGTACGTATGGGTATCATTGAAGGCACTTTTAATGCTAAATCAGGTCACCCGGGCGGTTCTTTGTCAATTGCCGATATCGTTTCTTATCTTTATTTTAATGAAATGAATGTTGACCCTGCAAATCCTGTTAAAGAAGATAGAGACAGATTTGTTCTTTCAAAAGGTCATGCGGCTCCTGCTCTTTATTCAGTAATGGCACAACGTGGTTATTTCCCTGTTGAAGAGCTTAAAACCTTAAGAAAGGTTGATTCAAGACTTCAGGGTCATCCGAGTATGCATTATCTTCCGGGCGTTGATATCAGTTCAGGCTCACTTGGTCAAGGTATTTCAGCTGCTTGCGGTATGGCACTTGGTGCAAAGCTTAAAAATGCAGATTTCCGTGTTTATACCATTCTTGGTGATGGTGAAATAGAAGAAGGTCAAGTTTGGGAAGCAGCTATGTATGCTGCAGCTAAAAAGCTTGATAACTTAGTTGCATTTGTTGATAATAATAATCTTCAGATTGACGGTACTGTTGAAGAAGTTAACTCTCCTTATCCGATTCCTGAAAAATTCAGTGCTTTTGGTTGGAACGTTATTGAAATTGACGGTCATAATTTTGATGAGATTGCAAATGCTCTTGATAATGCAAAAGCTTGTAAAGGCAAGCCTACTGCAATTATTGCTACAACAGTAAAAGGCAAAGGCGTTTCCTTTATGGAAAATCAGGTTAACTGGCACGGTTCTGCACCTAATGCAGAGCAATATGAAATTGCAATGAATGAACTCAATGCAGTTCTTAACGGATTGGAGGGCTAATAATGGCAGAAGTAATTAAAGTTGCTACAAGAGATGGCTACGGTAAGGCTCTTGTTGAATTAGGTGAAAAAAATCCAAACGTTCTTGTTCTTGATGCAGACCTTGCTGCTGCTACAAAAACAGGCGGTTTTAAAAAAGCTTTTCCTGACAGATTCTTTGATACAGGCATTGCAGAAGGTAATATGATGGGTGTTGCTGCCGGTCTTGCAACAACAGGCTATACAGTATTTGCTTCAAGCTTTGCAATGTTTTCAGCAGGTAGAGCATTTGAGCAAGTCAGAAATACAATTGCATACCCTCATCTCAACGTTAAAATCGGTGCAACTCATGCAGGTATTTCCGTTGGCGAGGACGGTGCAAGCCACCAATGTTGTGAAGATATTGCTTTAATGCGCTCAATTCCGGGTATGGTTATTATTAACCCTGCTGATGATATTGAGGCAAGAGAAGCAGTTTTTGCTGCAGCAGAGCACGACGGTCCTGTGTATATGCGTTTTGGCAGACTTGCAGTACCGAGAATTTTTGATGAAAATTATAAATTTGAAATTGGTAAGGCTGTAACTCTTAAAGAGGGTACAGATGTTACAATTGTTGCAACAGGCTTAATGGTTAACGAAGCAATTGAGGCTGCAAAGGAATTAGAAAGCGAAGGCATTTCTGTTGAGCTTATTAATATGCACACAATTAAGCCTCTTGATAAGGATGCAGTTGTAAAAGCAGCAAAGAAAACAGGTTGCATTGTTACTGCTGAAGAGCACAACGTAATCGGCGGTCTTGGCGATGCAGTTTGTGATGCAGTTTGTCAGGAATATCCTGTACCTGTTGTAAAAGTTGGTGTTGAGGATACATTTGGTAAATCAGGTCCTGCAGTTGACCTTCTTCATATATTTGGCCTTGATGCTAAAAACATTGCAGAGAAATGCAGAATTGCAATTTCTAAAAAGAAGTAAATATTAAACTAAATTTTTTTTGAAATTCTTGTTTTTTTATTGAAAATACTAAAAATCTATGGTATAATTCATTAATAGTATTATAATTATCCCAGATAGGTAGGAGATTTTATGGCTAATTGTCCAAAATGCGGGTATAAATTAAGAATGATTGATATTAAGGCAGAGTGTCCAAAATGTGGCGTTAACCTTATTTATTTCAATCATCAGGAAAGATTAACAGAGGATGCCGATAAGGCAGAGGAAGAATACATAAGATTACAACCGAAAATTGATAGAGTTAAATTTGCTTTTGCAGGTACAAAGCTTTCAATTGTTCGTATAATTCTTTTATTGGTTCCTATTGGAATGTTGTTCCTTCCACTTGCACATATTAAGGCTGATTTACCTTTCAGCCCTATTGATACAGATGTTTCAATCCTTAATCTTGCAATGGATGTAATTGCTAAGTTTGAGTTTTCAATTCTCAATGCACTTCCAACATCTGCAGTTGTTGCTTTCTTTGTAGCGATTTTAGGTGTGTTGATTGCAGCAATTTTCGGTATTCTTAACATTCCGTTTGTATCAGTATCATGCTCACCAAAGGGTTTCAAGAGAAATATTGCTCTTTCATGCTGCGGTATTTCAGGTCTTTTAATTGCAATTATTTCTTTCTTGGTATTCAATTCAAAGGCAGAAGCAATGTTTGGTGAAATGTATTCAGGTAATATAGGTATCGGAGCATTTTTAGCATTAATCGGTTTCCTTGCAATTATTGTAATTAATATTATTATTAAGAAAAAAGATGTTCCTGTTAAATATAAAGACCTTTCTGAATATATTGAAAGAATGGAACGTCGTAAAGAAGAGCTTGCAGAAATGGAAAAACAAGCAGAAGCTATCAGAAACTCTTATAAAGAGAACGATAAAAAGACAGAAAAAGTTTAATATAAATAAAAAATCAGTTCAGTTACCAAAAGTAACTGAACTGTTATTTTTTTGCCCCGCATGTGCCGGATGCGATAATAGTAACCTGCT
>JAZUMM010000241.1:0-7039 GCA_045603625.1 Acutalibacteraceae bacterium
AAAAAGAAAAAAAAGATTTTATTAATTATTCTTGGAATAATTGTAGCAATTTCAGTAATAATTACCATTTTGAATATTATATCAGTTCAAAATCTTCTAAAAAAAGGTAATTCATACGATAGCGTTGAAATTGAAAATCAGCTTACTCCTCAAAAAGATGATAACGGAAACTGGTATTTTACTACCGATGAAGAATTTAAAATAATGCATATTACAGATATTCATATCGGTGGCGGTTTTCTTTCAAAAAAAGTAGATGAAAAAGCTCTTGATGCAGTTGCTACCATGGTTAAAGAAGAAAAACCTGACCTTGTAATTGCTTCGGGTGACATTACATTTGCCGTGCCATACAGAGCAGGCACATTTAATAACCATAGCGGTGTTAAGGCTTTTGCTAACCTTATGGAAAATCTTGGCGTTTACTGGGATGTTACATTTGGTAACCACGACGCAGAGGCTTATTCATACTTTGACAGAAAATCTGTTGCAGAGTTTTATGAAAGCGATGAGTACAAATACTGCTTGTTCCAGGCAGGTCCTGAAGATGTTGACGGTTACGGCAACCACGTTATTGAAATAAAAAACACTAAAGGTGTTATTACACAGGCTATTGTTTTAATTGACTCTCAGGCATACCTTAATGACTCTATTATTGAAAGTATTAAAGGCACTTACGATAACATTCATGCTAACCAGGTTGACTGGTACGAAAAAGAAATTAACAGAATGAATGAAGAAAACAAACAGTACGGTGACGAAAATGCTCCTGTTAAATCCCTTGCATTTTTCCACATTCCGTTAGTTGAAATGGATGATGCATGGAAGGAATTTAAAGAAAACGGCTACAAGGATACCGACAATTTCAAATACATTGAAGGTATAATTGCTGAACAAGGCAGACCTGTTTGCTGTGGTTACGGTGAAGATGACCTTTTTGAAAAAATGCTGGAGCTTAATTCCACAAAAGCAATGTTCAACGGTCACGACCACGTTAACAGCACAACCTTTGAATATAAAGGTATAATATTCAGTTACGGGTACAGTATTGACTATTTTGCCTATTCAAATATTGATGAATTAGGCTCACAAAGAGGATGTACAATTGTCACCTGCAACCCTGACACAACATTTACTATTGATAAATATAATTACTATTCAGGAAGATACGACACAGATGAAAAGGTTACAATGCAATATGAAGATGTGACTTATCAATACATTGCAGAATAATAACAAGGAAACAGGAGTATGAGCAAAGAAAAATTAAGTAAGAAAAACTGGTTGATAATTACCGTTTTTTGTTTTATGGGCGGTATTGCATGGAATACCGAAAACATGTATTTTAATACATACATCACAAACGAAATATACAGCGACGTGTCACAATCCGCAATCGCAGGTACAATGGAAGCCACAACTGCAGTTGCTCGTATGGTTGCACTTTCTGCAATTGCTGCTGTTGTTACAACATTTATAATGGGTGCACTCAGTGATAAACTGAAAAACCGAAAATATTTCATCTCTTACGGCTACATTGTATGGGGCTTTGTTACAGCAATGTTTGGTTTTATATCAAAAGAAAACGTTGCAAATCTTTTTAATTTAAGTGATGAAACAAAAATACTCGGATGCACGGTTTGGTTTATTATACTTATGGATATTGTAATGACCTTTATGGGCTCCACAAGTAACGATGCTGCTTTTCAGGCTTGGGTAACAGATGTTACCGTGCCAAAGCAACGCCCTATTGTTGAAACTGTTTTGTCTGTTGTGGGAACCATTTCATCATTTGCAGTAACAGGCGTAGGAAGCCTGGCGCAAGCAGGAACAATAACATATAAAGTATTCTTTGTTGTTTTAGGTCTTATTGTTTCTTTATGCGGTGTTGCAGGTTTATTCCTTATAAAAGACCCTCCTCGCACATTACAGGTACAGACCTCTTCTAACTACTGGGCAGACCTTTTTTACGGTTTCAGACCATCTGTTATAAAAGAAAATGCAAGGCTTTACCTTGCACTTACGTCCTTTTGCTTTGCAATTATTGCATTCCAGGTTTTTTATCCTTATCTTCTCACATACGTTCAGTACGTTATTATACCTGATAACGGTGGCGTGCAAAACATTTTAAAGGCTCCGGTTATTATAACTGCAGTAATTGTTGTTGCCATTCTTCTCGTTTGTATTGTAACTCTCCTTAAAATTTCAACAAAGAAAAAAGGCTTTTGCCTTGTAACAAGTATTGTTGTTCTCAGCATAGGATTCTTTCTTCTTTCAACAAGTACAAGCATTTATGTAATACTTTTAAGCATTTTACCTGTTGTTTTGGGTAACGCCATTGTTAATATTTTGTTTGGTGCTACCATTAAAGACTTTATACCCGAAGGTAAAGCAGGACTTTTTCAAGGTATACGTATGATATTTGCAGTGCTTCTTCCTATGATTATTGGTCCGTTTATTGGTGACGAAGCTTGCAAGCGAGCAGCCCGTACCATTATAAATGAAGCAAATGCTGAGGTTATTGTACCATCAAAGGATATGTTCCTTTGGGCAGGTATTGTTTGTATACTTGGACTTATTCCGTTAATATTCCTTGTAAAAAAAGGTTTTAACATTAATAAAGAAGAATCTGACGAGGTAAACATATGAGAAAATGGAACTTTTACACATCAAAAGAATTAAAGCCTGAAGGCTGGTTACATCAACAATTAAAAATACAAGCTGACGGATTAAGCGGTAATCTTCATAAAATCTGGCCGGATATTCGCGACAGTGCATGGATTGGCGGTAAATGTGAAGGCTGGGAACGAGTTCCTTATTGGCTTGATGGTTTTATTCCCCTCGCTTACCTTTTAGAAGATAAAGATTTGATTGCAACTGTTGAAAAATACATTAACGCGATTATTTCATCTCAAGAGGTTGACGGTTGGATTTGTCCCTGCAAAAAAGAAGAAAGAGCAAAATATGATACATGGGCAATTCAGCTTATATGCAAAACCCTTAAGGTTTATTATGATTGCTCCGGCGATGAGAGAATACCTGAAGTTATTTACAAGGTTATGAAAAACTATTATGACCTTTTAAAAAATGGCGAAATCGCACTTTTCCGTTGGGGTGAATACAGATGGTTTGAGGCATTTATTTCTCTCAATTTTTTATACGAAAAGTACGAAGAGGAATGGATAAAAGACCTGGCAAAAATTATCAAGGCTCAAGGCTTTGACTATAACACAGCAACAGAAAAATGGAAAAAACCAAGTCACGTCTGGAAATTTTACACACACATTGTTAATATGTGCATGATGCTAAAAAGCGAAGCAGTTTCCCACAATTTACTTGATGAAGAATATACCGACAATGCAGAAAAGCTTCGTAAAATACTTGATAAATACAACGGCACTGCATTTGAAGGCTTCACAGGTGATGAGGTCCTTTCGGGCCTTGACCCAACAAGAGGTACAGAAGTTTGTGCAATTGTTGAGCAGATGTATTCTTATGAAGAAATATTTGCACATTCAGGCGATAACAAGTGGCTTGAACGCCTTGAGGTACTCGGTTTTAATGCTTTACCGGCAACACTTAGTGAAGATATGTGGGTACACCAATACGTTCAACAGGTAAACCAGATTGCTTGTAAAAAAACTATGATTATGGCTCCGTTCAGTACAAACGGTCCTTTTGCACATACCTTTGGTCTTGAACCCAACTTCGGTTGCTGCACGGCAAACTTTAACCAGGGCTGGCCAAAGCTTGCACTTTCAACATTTATGTGTAAAAACAACACTATTTTAAATGCAATTATGTTACCTTCAGTTTTAAAAAATGATATTGCTGAAATTAATCTTGAAACTAATTACCCCTTTGAAAACAAAATGCATTATTCTATTAACGCGAAAAAGGATTTTAATTTTGTAATACGTATTCCGTCATTTGCAAAAAATCTTAAAATAAACAATGAAAATGCAGATATTAAAGACATTGAGCTCTCAATCAAACAAGGTACAAGTGAAATCAATATTGAGTTTGAAACTGAACCTTATTTAAAAGAAAGACCTCATAAGCTTTACGTTCTTCAAATGGGTTCACTGCTTTTCTCTGTACCGATTAAATACAAAAAAATAATGAGAGAATACACAAAAAACGGCGTTGAACGTAAATTCCCGTATTGCGATTATCAATTTGAACCAAAATCAAATTGGAATTACGGCTATGCAAATAAAGATTTCACCGTAAAATTCAATGGAATAAGCAAAACACCTTTTGCAGATAACAATCCGCCTGTAACAATAAAAGCAAACCTGCAACAAATAGACTGGGGTCTTAAATTCCCATACAAATCTATTTGCAGAAAGGTACCAAAATCAACAAATCCTATTTCTGATATTCAGGAAATTGAACTTTACCCCTACGGTTGTTCGAGATTAAGAATGACTGAAATGCCATTAATTAACAGTACGTATTAAAAAACGGGTGCAGAATATGAAAAATTTTTATGAAAAGCACGAAACAATTGTATGTATAGCATTAATTATTCTTTACATTATAATTAACTCTTTTTGTGTACAGAATTTTGGCATTACTGATTACCGCAGTGCAATTATAAACACGTGTTTTTCTGCCGTAATATTATTGCTTGTTATAAAACTGAAAAGAACAGCTTATTACGGCTTAACACGTGTAAATGATGCAAAAAAGTTTTTATATTTTATTCCCTTAATATTAATAACCTCAGTAAATTTATGGAGCGGAATAAATATAAATAACACGTATAGCGAAATTACTTTTCACATTATTAATATGCTAAACGTAGGATTTTTGGAAGAGATAATTTTTCGTGGTTTTTTATTTAAAATGATGGCCAGGGATAATGTAAAAGCTGCAATAATTGTAAGCTCTGTTACTTTTGGAATCGGACATATTATAAACCTTTTCAACGGAGCTGAATTAATACCTACACTTTTACAAATTGCTTACGCAATGTCAATAGGCTATTTGTTTGTTACTATCTTCCACAAAGGCAAATCTATCATCCCTTGTATAATTGCTCACTCAGTAAATAACGCCCTTTCAATATTTATTGTTGATAACAAAATCACATTATACATAGCACCCGTATTTTTAATTGTTGTGCCATTAATTTATACGATATACATAAACAAAGGCATAAAAACAACCGAATAAATTTATAAATATATAGCCAAACGATTTTATTGATAATATTATTTATGTCATCAAAATTTTAAATTTATACATAAAAAACACTTGACAACATATAATAATAGTGATATAATCATCAAGCACTCAAGAGAGGGCTATATATCGCGGAGTAGAGCAGCTTGGTAGCTCGTCGGGCTCATAACCCGGAGGTCAGGAGGTTCAAATCCCCTCTCCGCAACCAATAACAAAGGATATCCATTTGGGTATCCTTTGTTTTTTGTTATGTTGATTTCAGGGATTTGAACCGACCCTCGCCGAAGGCGAACACAATCGGGTGTTCGCAAGTGAAACGCAGCGAATGATGGGCATAGCCCATCAAATCCCCTCTCCGCAACCAACAAATACAGAACACCATTTGGTGTTCTGTATTTTTTTGTTTCAGAAAGATTGTACTCCTGACCGACGGGTTCCCGGGGCAAGCCACTCGACCGCCGCCTGTGACGGATAAAGAAACATTTTATTATACAAAAGGGGTTGCAAACATATTTTTTGCAACCCCCTTTCGCTTTATTTTTCAAAATAAATTGCACCGCTCTGTGCAAAAATTAATGGTGGAAGCTTCATACCCTTTTGCTCAGGAATCCTTGAAGCAATAGCAATATCATGTATTTTACTATATATAAATCCGGGCTCAAAAACTACGTGAGCACACAAAAATCCTTCAACTTCAACAGGAAGAGTAACAGAGTAATCGCCTGTTTTATTTGCAATATGTGTAAAGCATTGACCATTGTTATTAAAAACAATCAATCTGTGATTTTTTCTGAGATTTTTTACATTTATTGTAACAGTTGTATCCTCAGTAAGTTTAACTGTATCACCAAGAATTGCATCGTTACTTACAATATCAACAAATGTTGTGCCTACATCAAAGCAAATTGTTGTATGACCTTTAACAATAGCATCTAATATATCTTCAGGAGAATTTGATTTTGCATAAACGTATGTAACAGGCCAGGTTAAAAGATTTGTAACAACATAATCCCTATGATAATCACTTCCGCCAACAACAGGAAGCTTATGGCCATTTCTTAATTGCTCGTGCCACCACTCTGTACACTCAAGATTATCAAAATGAGTAGGCGCATTCCACACCTCAAGAACGTCAACATCTGCAGCATTCTTTTCCCATCTCCAAGGACATTGCTTACAATGAGGATGATTCATACAAATAACTGCTCCACGTTTTTTTGCTTCGTCCTTTACGCGCAAAAAGTCCTCATAGGTTTCACAAGTATCGTAATCCTCCTGGTCAATAACATCCTTCACGCCCCACATATTACAGTGACCGCCATTTTTTGTAAGCTCGGCACCATATATAAGAGTTAAACCATCTACCTTCGGAAGCTCCCCACAATTAACATTGTGGTCAGTAATTATAAGAAAATCAAGCTTGCTTTTTTTGGCTTTTTCAATTACCTGTTCTAAAGTTAATCCGCCATCAGAAGCAACTGTATGGCAATGTGGCACACCTACGTACCATTTATAACCATCGTAGCTCATCTTACCTCTCCTTTTCGAAAAAAACTTTTTAATAATTATATCATAATCTAAAAAAATACTCAACAAAAATTCTTTTAGGGAATTTTCACGTAATTATTGACTTTTTACTTTATTGTGTTGTATTATCGTTAAAAAGGAGTGAAATAAATGCATCCGTTTCCTATGAAGGAGCTAATTGACGATTTTAAAAATCCTGCTTGCAAAGAAGAAGAAATTATAAAAGAAAAGCTTACTATAATTCAAGCTCTGTATTCTGAAAATAACGGCAGCTCTTACAAAATAATATACGAATTCTGCGATATTTATACTTATATAAAGAAAA
>JAZUMM010000242.1:0-1655 GCA_045603625.1 Acutalibacteraceae bacterium
TCGGTTTTGTTATTGCTTTTAGTAACGTTACCAACAACTTTGGTTTTTACTTTATACGGTGCATCAAATACGTTATTTTTTATAAGCACATTCCTTAAATAGCTTAAATCAAACAGGTGTGCACCTTCAACAGGGTTTTTGAATATGTTGTTTTCAACAACAAGTGATTGATGAACGTATTCTTTTGAGCTTTCATCCATAACCTTCGGTGAAAATATAATAACAGGGGAAAGAGGGTACATTTTTTTATAATCGCAATTATCAACAATATTATTTCTGAAAATAATATCCTTTGTTAAGCCTGATTCAAACCAGAAGTTGCAATCATCCTCTATAAGCAATGCAGGTCCCCATATATTTTTAAACTCATTATTTTCAATAAGTACTTTTCCTCTTGTTGTTGCAAGTATACCTCTGCCACAGGTCAAGCCGAATTTACAGTTTTTTACGTGCAGGTCAGGAGTCCACGTAACGTTTTCAACCACATCCTTACCTATTGTTAAATTTTCAGGTAATTTACGGTCTAAATAAAGGCGTATATCTGTATCATTAAGCTTTTTGTAATCAACAACACGTGTCTGAGCATAAGGGATTAAGGTATCCCATTTAATAAACTCCAACACATCTTCTTTTTCAAACGCTTGAAAGCCCCAGCTTTCGTGGTGCATAAACCTTACGGTAATTGTTTTTTTACGTGAGTTTTTGCGGATAATACGCAGGTGTGTACCGTGAACGTTAATATAATCATCGTGAGCGCCTGATGCACATACATTATCAAGCACAAGCTTACCCTTACAGCCTGAAAACTGAAAGAAATCAGCAGTTGATGCGGCAGTTCTGTTTTTTGCAGGAGTAAAATCACAATTTATGTATGAAACATTTTCGCAAAATTGGCTGACCATACCAAGACCGTGCATAAATTTAACCCGTAAGTTTTCAAAATACAGATTTTTACATCTGTTAAAAAGGCTGCCTGTATGGTCCCTTATAATATTACGTGTCTGTATAACAGCGCCTTCAGGGAAATATAAATCCTTGTTTTTTAAAGTAACCCTTAAAACGTTCTTAGTATCTGTTTTTTCAACAGTATCAAAAACTAAATCCTTTCTGCTGAGGTCGTTAAAAAGGTGAGTGTCAGGGTAAAGAATTTTATTATGACGTTTGTTACTCTTGTAGCTGTCAATCCAATAATATTCTCCGTTTTTATCTTCTTCTCCGTGCCAGAAAATTTCATTCTTTTTTACGTAGTAAGGGCAGTCATCATTAATTTTAATGCGGCAAACACTATTTTTGTTTTCAAGAACGGTAAATTCACTCATTGTAGGGCAAAAATAATCAATTGTAAGGTTTTTGAGTGATATGTTGTTGCAATTATCGAACAAAACAGGTGTCATTTTACCGTGAACGAGTATTGTAGCGCCGTTACCGTCTATTGTTATATCTTTCTTATCCTTTAAATAAAGTGCCGTTATACGCGCTCCTGAGGGATTTTCGTTCTTCCGCGCAGTATTTGTACAGTAATATCCGGTAAGATTTATTGAATCGTCCTGAAAAATATGGTAAACCTTATTTTTTTCAAGAATAATATTACTTCCGTTTTGTGCATTTAAAAATATATTACAAATTTCATTCATGTAATCAATCCTGCAAAAGTT
>JAZUMM010000243.1:0-6107 GCA_045603625.1 Acutalibacteraceae bacterium
TTTGATAATTAAATCAGAAATTTTTACTGTACCTACACCAAAAATTGATGTATGTAACGTATCATCAAGTGGCAAAGTCCATTGGTTGTCAATATGGTTTTTTCCGTTTCTCATTCCTATTATTGAGCCTACGGTTGCACCGTTACAGTCGGTATCAAAAGCAGGTTGAACAGCCATGCAGACAGATTTACCGTAATCACCGTTGCCGTAAAGCAGGGCAGTTGCAACAATCATTGCATTTGGTATTGTGTGGCACCAGCCGTAGCCTGTATGCTCGTTGAAAAGTTTATGTATTTTTTCAATACAGTCATCGTAGGTTTTGCTGTTATTGAAATCATTTATAATATCCTCAATTGCCTTGAAAAGTCTGGATGTTGCAGGTATTTGTGCAAGACCGCCACGGATTATATCTTCAATATTATCTGTTACAGCGGCACAAGCCAGCATAGCACTTACCCACATTTCACCGTATATACCGTTTTTTACGTGAGAAATTGACGCATCGCGAAACGCCATTTCTGCTGCTTTTTCAGGATTGCCGGGATTTATATAACCAAAATAGTCGCCGCGTATCTGGGCACCAATCCACTCTCTGTACGGGTTTTTGTACATTGCTGAATATGGTGGCATATAACCTTTGACAAAATTATCAAAGGCTACTCTCTCAGCCGTGAAATATGATTCTCTGCTTTGGGTTTTTATCCATGCTTTTGCAACATCCTTCGGCTTAAAATCCTTGCCGTAGTCCTCAATAATTTTTTGAGCGAGTACAACATAGTTTGTGTCATCATCCACAGGCATACCGTGTACAGTATCGGCATAGCATTTGTTTTTTAAACCAAATTTAAATGAGTTACACATGCTATGGGTAATATCTGTTGAAAGTATATATCTGCTTAAAGGATAGTTACCGGATGCTTTTAAAAGAGGGATGAATTCATCGCTTCTTATACCTTCCACAGGCTTTCCCAATAAACAACCGCATATTCTGCCTATCCATGCACCCGCGATTTTGTTTCGCAATGCCTCATCTGTTAATGTTGTTTTTTCAAAAGCATATTCTTCTTTTAAAGCATTAATTTCAGAATAATCAGAAGGCTCTGTGAATTCGTAATTTTCACAAATCGGTGCAGACAGTATTTTATAAAAAAGCTGGTCTGCAAGGAGAGACCTTTCTTCTGTTTTTGCCATTGCTTTTATTTTTTCAAAATCTTTTTTGTATTTTTCTATATCTAAGCCTTCGTCAATGCATTGTTGTAATTCGTGCTCAATATCCCAGCAGAAAAAATCAAATTCGTCAAGGTTTTCGTATTCGGGCTTGATTTTTGAGATTGTAGCTTCTGTCACTTGTTATACCCTCCGTATGGCTATTATAAGCTTAATTCTTTTTCAACGCTTTCAGCATACCTTACCGCTTCCATAGCATCGCAGGCATACTTATCTGCATTTATTGTTTTTGCATATTCTTCAGTTAAAACTGCACCACCGACAATAACCTTGCACCAAGGCGCTTTTTTGTGAAGAAGAGATATTGTTTGTTCCATAGCAGGTACAGTAGTTGTCATAAGAGCACTGAGTCCGCAAACAGGTGCATTATATTTTTCTACCGTAGTTAAAACATCTTCTTTAGAAACATCACGACCCAGGTCAATTACCTTGAAGCCATAATTTTCAAGCAATAAGCAAACAATGTTTTTGCCTATATCGTGAATGTCACCTTTAACAGTTGCCATAACAATTGTTAATCTTTCACATTTTTCATTGTTTTTGGAAAGTGATTCGCTTATGGGCTCAAATGCGGCTTTTGCTGCTTCTGCTGCCATAAGTAACGAAGGTAAATAAACAGTCTTTTCTTCAAAGCCCTTTCCCACAACATTAAGTGCAGGGATTATATGCTCCTTCACAATATCAAGGGGAGCTTCCTTTTGAAGTAAGGTTATTGTTAATTCTTTTGCCTTGTCACACATGCCTTTTGTAATGGCATCCTTTAATGTTTCGGTTGTTATATCAACCTGATTAGAAACAGGTGTAGAGCTAACAACATTTTCTTGAAACGAAGCGGCAAAGGACATATATTCACCGAAGTTTTCATCAAGACCGTTAAGTGCCCTGAAGGCGTAATATGTTTTCATCATTTCAAGGGAATAAGGGTTCATAATTGCGGCAGTTAAGCCGTTTTCAAGAGCATTTGCGAAGAAAATTGAGTTAAGAATATCTCTGTCCGGTAAGCCGAACGAAACGTTAGAGACTCCGAGTACTGTGTTACAGCCTAACTCATTTTTGATTTTTTGTAAGGTTTTTAATGTGACCTTTGCAGCATCCGGCTCTGCAGAAACAGTCATAGTTAATGTATCAAAAACAACATCTTTTTTATTGATTCCGTAGCTTTCTGCAACCTTTAAAATTCTTTTTGCGATTTCAAATCTGCCTTCAACTGTGGCAGGAATACCGTTTTCGTCTAAGGTAAGGGCAACAACAACGCCACCGTATTTTTTTACAAGCGGGAATATGGCTTGCATAGATTCTTTTTTGCCGTTGACTGAATTAATCATTGCTTTGCCATTGTATCTGCGTAAAGCATTTTCCATTGCAACGGGATTTGATGTATCTATTTGTAAAGGTAAATCACAAACTGCCTGAAGAGCACAAACAACCTCTTTGATTGTTTGTATTTCGTCAATTTCAGGAAGACCCACGTTAACGTCAAGAATATGTACGCCTGCTTTTTCCTGTTTGAGTCCCTCACTGAGTATATAATCAATATCATGGTCACGAAGAGCCTGCTTGAACTTCTTTTTACCTGTGGGATTTATGCGTTCACCAATAAGAATAGGTGAAGCTTCAAAATCTACTGTATGAGTGTATGAAGAAACAAGTGTACGGTCTTTTGTTTTAATTGAAACAGGCTTGTTCGGAATGTTTTTTGTAATTGATTTTATGTATTCGGGTGTAGTACCACAGCAACCGCCGCAAATACGCACGCCTTTTTTTACAAGCTCTGCTATTTCGCAACCAAATTCATCACATGTAACGTCGTAAACAGTTTTACCGTCACGAATTTCAGGCAAACCTGCATTAGGCTTAATAAGTACAGGTATAGTTGCGTATTCTAACAATTCTTCTGCAATTTTTGAAAGCTGACGGGGACCAAGTGAGCAGTTTGCACCAATGGCGTCTGCGCCCATACCCTCAAGCAAGGTAACCATAGCAGCAGGTGAGGCACCTGTCATAAGCCTGCCGTCTGAACCGTAAGCATTGGAAACAAAAACAGGAAGCGAAGAGTTTTCCTTGGCAGCTAAAAGAGCTGCTTTTGTTTCATAACTATCATTCATGGTTTCTATAAAAATAAGGTCAACGCCGTATTTTACGCCCAGCTTAACAGTTTCGGCAAAAACAGAAACCGCATCTTCAAAATCAAGGTCACCGTAAGGCTTTAATAATTTACCTGTGGGTCCAATATCAAGGGCAATGAATTTTTCACCGTCAGTATTTTCTTTTGCAATTTTTGCATTTTCAACTGCGGCACAAATTATCTCTTCGAGCTCGTCTTTTGAAAATTTTAAAATATTTGCGCCAAACGTATTGGTTGAAACTACGTTTGAGCCTGCCATAAAATAATCACGGTGGATTTTTCTTATAACCTCAGGATGGGAAATGTTCCATCTTTCAGGCAATTCACCTGATGGAAGTCCTGCACTTTGTAAAAGTGTACCCATACCACCGTCAAGAATCAGAATATTTTCTTTTAAATAATCAAGAATCTTCATAAACTCTCCTAATAAACACCAATTATTGCAGTAACGCTTTTTGATGGTGACATAATCAAACTGTCGTTAAGTGTAAGTCCTATATTCTTTGCGCAGTTAAGTGCGGTGAAAATATCCTTTTGAAAATTAATGGAAAGGTCACCGTATCCTGCACTGAATCGAGGTCGCAAAGATTTTTTCTGCAAGGTATATTTTTCTTTCATTTCATTGCAAAAGGAATCACAAAGGGATTCAATTCGTTCTGCACCTATTGCCTGCAAACATACTGCCACAGAAGGCTCGGTTTTGCCGTGTTTTAAAATAAGTCTGTCAAGCTCAAGACCTATTGTTGCAGCAAAAACAATAACCGTTTTGCAATTTGTCAGATTTTTTGAAAGGTCTTTACTTTCTGCTTTTGCAAAACCTAAGTCGCATACAGAGTCAGAGATGCCTACATTATACTCTGCAAAGCAAACCTTATAGGTGAATTTGTTTTCGCATATTTCAAGTGTTTTATTAATAAGCTTTTCTGTTTGGTCGTCTGCTTTTTTGCAACCCATATACCGTAGAATTTCGTTATGGTTTACAGATGGTGCTTTATATTCCTTAATAAATACTGTGCTCATTTTTTTATTATTGCTGATATGTTTTTTTGTATTTTTTGTGCAACGTCAGGTTTGTTCATAGAGTAAACGTGAACGTTTGTAATTCCGTTTGCATAAAGGTCAATAATCTGGTCTGTGGCATAAGCAATGCCCGCTTGCTTCATAGCTTCGGGGTCTGAGCCGAATTTATCTACAAGAGATATGAATCTGCGAGGCACAAAAGAGCCTGAAAGCTTTATACTGCGTTCAAGGAATTTTGCGTTTGTTATGGGCATTATGCCGGGAATAACAGGCACGGTAATTCCAGCTTCTCTGATTTTATAAAGAAAATTGTAAAGCAGATTATTATCAAAAAACATCTGCGTTGTAAGAAAATCGCAGCCTGCATCAACCTTTTCTTTAAGAAATCTGATATCTTCTTTTTGGTCGGTGCTTTCAGGATGCATTTCAGGATAGCAGGCACCGCCGATGCAGAAGTCTGTATCGGCTTCCTTAAGCTCGCGTATAAGGTCAATTGCATGGTTATAAGTCCATTGGCTTCTGTCTTCATTTTGCATTTCCTGAGGTATATCACCGCGTAAAGCCATAATATTTTGTATACCTGCATTTTTTATATTTTCAATCATAGAGTGAACAGTTTCTTTAGTGGAGGAAACGCAGGTGAGGTGAGCAAGCGTAGGTACACCGTATTGTTCTTTTATGTTTTTTGCAATATCAAGAGTGTATTGACTTGTTCCGCCGCCTGCACCATAAGTAACGCTCATAAAAGAAGGTTTAAGCTTTGCTATTTCTTCAGTTGCGGTCTTTACATTTTCAAAGGATGTGGTAGTTTTTGGTGGAAATACTTCAAAGGAAAGACTTGGTGTCTTATTTTTTAATATTTCAGTAAGTTTCATAAAATCACTTCTTTTCTAACCTGATTAGATATATTAATTAATATATTTAATATATAACATACTTGTAAAAATATTTCAATGGATATTATCCGATGAAAAAACCGGTGAAGCAATTTTTTTACAAAAACGTAAAATAATCCTAATAGGTATAAATAATTCATTCATACGTCGCAGTGTTGCATCTCATCAAGCCACAGTTAATACAGCCTTCGGCTGATGATATGCGCCTACGGCGATGATATACACGCTAAAGCGTGATGATATGCCAAGCCTGCGGCTTGGATAAAAAAAGAAGTAACTTTTGGTAGACAAAAGTTACTTCTTTTTTGCGAAAGAGCGACCAAACGGTGTATAAGTAGGGGTAAAAACGACTAAAAGTAGTGTAAATCAGTTACTATTAATTTTACGGATCATTTTTTGCTGTGTACAATCGTTTATTGAGAAAATGTGATAATGACCAAGGCCGTATTCGATAGCGACAAAGAATACAGTTTGATTATCATTCTTAGCATAAAACACTTGACCAAAGCAAGGATTTACAGTTTGCTTTTTACCAAATACAAAGGCAGGGGATTTGTATGACTCCCAAGGAGTTTGCATAATCTTCACATCGTTATAGCAAACATCTGAACCCAAGGGATAGAATCCAAAGTAATTAACTTTCACAAACATGTTGTTCACCTCTTGCAATAATTATATCACAATTTATGCCTATTTGCAAACAAGCGATAAGTGATGCAGCTGCGCTGTGATAAGTGATGCGATGCGTTCTGCCCACGCGCCGCAGGCGTGCATCACAGACGAAGTCTGCATCACGCACGAAGTGCGCTTCACGTCCGAAGGATACTTCACGTTCCGAG
>JAZUMM010000244.1:0-3497 GCA_045603625.1 Acutalibacteraceae bacterium
TTTACCTGCGGCAGACTATAAGCTTGCAAGCCATCCGCCACACGGCAGAGGTCTTTATACCTTCTGTATGTGCCCCGGTGGTACTGTTGTTGCTGCATCATCTGAAGAAGGCGGTATGGTTGTTAACGGTATGAGTGAATATGCCCGTGATAAAGAAAACGCCAACTGCGCCTTACTTGTGGGAATTGAACCGCCGTTTGACAACGAGCATCCCCTTGCAGGTATGTATTTGCAAAGAGATATTGAGCAAAAAGCATTCAAATTCGGTGGTGGCGACTACACTGCACCTGCACAGCTTCTGGGCGATTTTTTGAAAGGTGTTAAATCAACAAAAATCGGTGGTGTTAACCCTTCGTGCCCCACAGGAGTTACAATGACAGATATACGTAACGTTTTGCCCAAAAAAGTAACAGATACAATTGCTACTGCAATTTATGATTTTGACAAAAAGCTTAACGGCTTTAATTTGTACGATGCAGTTTTAACTGCACCTGAATCAAGAAGCTCATCGCCTATAAGAATTATACGAGATGAATTTTATCAGGCTACACGCTTAAGAGGCTTATACCCCTGCGGTGAAGGTGCAGGCTATGCCGGTGGTATTGTTTCTGCCGGTGTTGACGGAATAAGATGTGCAGAAGCCGTTTTAAACGGAGAATATTAACATTATAAATCACTTCAGGGAATATACTTCCTTGAGGTGATTTTTTTGAAATACAAAATTATATACATAAACATCGGACTTTTATTATTATTTGCATTTCTATTTTTTATTTTTATGGCATCCTTATATATAACAAACGAATGTGTTGCACAAATAAGCACACGCCTTTTACCTATTTACTGTGTTGATACAAATGAAAAGGAAATTGCAATCACCTTTGATGCGGCATGGAGTGCAGAGGATACAGACAAAATAATTGAAACCTTAAAAAAGCATAATGCTAAAGCAACTATATTCTGCGTTGGTGACTGGGTTGAAAAAAATCCCGAAGCAGTTAAAAAGTTTTATTCCGCAGGATACGAAATCGGTAACCATTCAGACACACATAAAGCATTCAGTAAAGCTTCAAGCGAAGAAATATTAAAAGAAATAAATAATTGTAATGAAAAAATCGAAAGCATTACAGGTCAAAAACCAAAGCTTTGCAGAGCCCCAAGCGGCGATTACGACAATAAAAGCATTGAGGTATGTAACAGTCTTGAAATGAAAATGATACAATGGGACGTTGACAGCCTTGATTGGAAAAAGCTCACGGTTGATGAAATGTACTCAAGAGTTACAAGTAAAACTCAGAATGGCTCAATTCTGTTATTCCATAACGGTGTTGAAAATACACCTGAAGCCTTGGATAAAATTCTTACAAAATTAGAAAAAGACGGCTACGAATTCGTAACCGTCAGTGAGCTTATTTATTGGGATAATTATGAAATTGACCATACCGGAAGGCAAGTACTTCATTCGTAATAAGTCATATAAATTTCTTCTGTTTCGTTCTGTGCTTTTTTTAATAAATAAATTGCGTTTTCATCTTCTTAAATAATTTATATTTATTACGTTAATTTTGAGTAACATCATTCAACTGTTCAAGCATTGTTTCTGCAAAGATGCCGAAGCCGCCTGTTGCATCGTTTAAAAACACGTGAGTTACCGCACCAACTAACTTGTTGTTTTGCACGATAGGACTACCACTCATACCTTGTATTATACCGCCTGTTTTTTCAATTAACTTTTTATCCGTCACTTTAATTACCAGATGTTTATTTTCTTTAGATGATGAATTTATTGCTGTAATTTCAACAGAATATTTTTCTGTTTTACCGTTTTCAAGCGTTGAATATATTTCAGCAGGACCCGTTTTAACCTCTGATTTATCTGCAATTTCCAATAAAACTGATTGAGGTAAATCATTAAATTTTCCGTAAACACCCAACCTTCCATTTTCAAGTATATCCCCTGTTTTTTCCGTTTCAAGATAACCGCACATTTCGCCTGCAGAGCCATTTTCGCCCTTAATACATTCAACAATTGTTATATTTGTTGTTTCACCATAAGATATAGGCACAACCTGTTTTGTATCAATATCACACACGGCGTGACCCAATGAAGCAAAATAACCTTTTTGTGTGCAAAAGGTTACCGTGCCGATACCTGCAGAGCTATCCCTTATCCACATACCTGCTTTATACTTGTTTTCAGATACTGAAAAAGAAGATTTAAAAGTGACATCAAAAGTTTCGTTACCTCTTAAAACCGTAAATTTTATTGCTTTACCCTGACTTTTTTCAATTATTTCTGAAACCTGCTTGTTACTTTCAACATTTTCATTATTTACTTTTTTTATTATATCCCCTACCTTTAAGCCGGCTTTTTCTGCAGGTGAAACGTTACCGTTATTTGTATCTACACTTTCTGTATCAACAATCACAACACCATCTGCAAAAAGCTTCATTCCCACAGGGAAACCACCTATATATACAAATTCTTTTTCTTGTTCTTCAGTTGAAGTTTCATCAGGTTTAAATCTATTTACAATATTTTCATTAAACTCGTAAATTTTTACTTTTACACCATCAACAATTGTATTGACCTTTTGAGGCTCACGTTTTATTGATTCGCTAAAAATCGTGAACAAAAGAACCCAACACATTATTATGGAAAGTAAAGATAAAAAAACTTTACTTTTCTTCATTAAATCACCTCATTACACAAATTTAATTTGTGCTTAAAAAGTGATTTTATAATTGTAAATAAAAGCAAAAACGGTGTTTATGAAAAATCATAAACACCGTTTAATTTTTTACTGAAATCAGATAGAAATTTCGTTTGCGATTCTGTAAAGCTCAAGGTCAATAGACTTTTTCATATTAAGAGCTTCAATAATATCGTAGTCAACAATCTGGTCATTTTTAGTTGCAACAACCCTGTTACCTATATCTTGTTTAAGAAGCTGAACTGCATGGAAGCCCATTTTACTTGCAAGAACTCTGTCGCGTACTGATGGTGAACCACCACGTTGAACGTGACCAAGAACTGTTGCACGACTTTCTACACCTGTTTTTTGTTCAATATATTTAGCAAGTGAAGCTGAATCAATACCCTTAACACCTTCAGCAACAACAATAACAAAATGTTCTTTGCCTGTTTTTTGTGTTCTTTTCATTCTTTCAATGATATATGAATCAATATCATAATCAACCTCAGGAATAAGGATACAAGTTGCACCAACTGCAATACCTGCATTAAGAGCAAGGTAACCTGCATTTCTACCCATAACCTCAACAATTGAGCATCTGTCGTGAGACTCTGTTGTATCACGAATTCTGTCAACCATATCCATAACTGTGTTAAGAGCAGTATCGTAACCGATTGTATAGTCACATGATGCTATATCGTTATCAATTGTGCCGGGGATACCTATACAAGGAACACCTTTAAGAGTAAGAGCGCGAGCACCTTTAAACGTACCGTCACCACCGATAGTAACAATACCATC
>JAZUMM010000245.1:0-2558 GCA_045603625.1 Acutalibacteraceae bacterium
ACACGAATTCAATATATGATAACAAAAAAACAAGGAGCAATTGCTCCTTGTTTTTTTGTTATCATATATTGAATTCGTGTTCCTTTACGTATTCCAGAAAAACCTTCATTGAGTTAGAAATCCACTTGTTTTTATGGTAAATAAGCTGTTTCCATATATCTGTATCCATATCACATACGTTAAGGTAAACTAATTTACCTTCTTTAACCTTTTGTTGTGAAGTGAAATCAGGAAGGTAAGAAATACAGTCTTCATTTTTTTCAAGTAATTCGGTAATAATATCTGTTCTTCCAATTTCTAAAACAGGTGTTATGTCAATAGATTTTTTTGCAAGCTCTTTATCAAAAAAACGTCTGTAACCCATACTTTTTTCGGTTAGTATAAATGGTTGCTCTGCAATATCCTTGATGGAGAGCTTTTTCTTTTTAGCGAACGCAGAGTTTACATTAGCTACAAAGTGCATAGAAATATGCTCTTCCTTAACAATAACATAATCCTTTTTATAAACGTGGTTATCAAGGGTTATAATTGCATCTGCTTCGTTACTGTCAAGCATATCAAACATAACCTGAGTATCAGCATTTGTAAATTTTAAATTGATTTTTGGGTATTTGCTGTGAAAATCAAAGTAGTTTGTTAAAAGCATATCTTCACAAACAGAGTCAGGTGAAACAAAGTGAATAAATCCGTGAGGCTCTTTTTGCGAGTTCATATTGTCCATAAATTCATCTGTCAATGCATTTATGTTGTGGGCGTATTTTAATAATTCCTCGCCTTTATCGGTCAATGTTATGGTGTGGTTTATTCTGTCAAAAAGTAAGCAGCCAAGCTCTGTTTCAAGTTGCTTTATTTGAAAAGAAATTGTTGATTGTGTGTAACCAAGCATTTCTGCTGCTTTTGTAAAGCTGTTTGTTTCCGCCACGTGAACAAAAGAAATTAAGTTTCGTATTTCCATTTTTGCTCCTTTTTTTACTATCGAAAAAATCGATAGTGTTGATTTGAACTATTTGTTTTATTTATCTTTGAATGTATTGTATACTAACTCGTGTTAAAAAACAATATCTAAGGAGCGAAAATAATGTCAGAAATTAAATTTTACAATAGAACACCTGTGCCGGTAGAAATGCACAAGGTTAAAATAGTTCAGAAGCTTTCACTTTTACCTGCAAAGGAACGCTTGAATAAGCTTAAAGAAGCAGGTTTTAATACCTTCATGCTTCATAATGGCGATATCTTTATGGATATGCTTACAGACTCAGGTGTTAATGCAATGAGTGATAATATGCAGTCTGCAATGCTTCGTGCAGACGATGCCTATGCAGGTAGCGAAACATTTTACAGAATGAATGCTAAATTAACAGAGATATTTGGTATGAAATATCTTCTTCCTACCCATCAGGGCAGAGCATGTGAGCATATTATTGCTCAGCACTTTGTTAAACCGGGTAGCTGTGTAATTATGAACTATCATTTCACAACATCAAAAGCTCACGTTACACGCCTTGGCGGACGAGTTGAGGAGCTTGTTAAGGATGAAGGTCTTGTAGTAAAAAGCTCTCTTCCGTTCAAGGGTAACATTGACCTTGATAAAGTAAAGGCTTGTATTGAAAAAGAAGGCGTGGAGAATATTGCATATATGCGTCTTGAAGCAGGTACAAACCTTATTGGTGGTCAGCCTATTTCATATGAAAATATGAAGGAAGCAACAGACCTTGCAAAAAAATACGGAATAGTTACAGTTCTTGATGCTTCTCTTTTACAGGTTAACCTTTACTTTATTAAAACAACAGAAGAATCAATGAAGGATAAATCAATTCGCGAAATTACAAGAATGATTGCAGACCTTTTTGATATTGTTTATTTCTCAGCACGTAAGTTCGGCTTTGGTCGTGGCGGCGGAATTATGGTAAGAGATGAAGCTATGTTCCACGCAATGGAGGATTATATTACAATGTTTGAAGGCTTCCTTACATACGGCGGTATGTCTGTTAAGGAAATGGAAGCTCTTATTATCGGCTTTGAAGAAACAATGGATCTTGACGTGATTTCACAAGGACCACAGTTTATTAATCATTGTGTTACTGAGCTTGATAAATTAGGTGTACCTATGGTTACACCGGGCGGTGGTTTAGGTGCTCATATTGATGCACGTCAGGTTGTTGACCACATTCCTGCCGAGCAGTATCCTGCAGGCTCACTTGTGGCTGCACTTTACCTTTGTGGCGGTATTCGCGGTATGGAAAGAGGTACACTTTCAGAAGAAAGAAATCCTGACGGTACAGAGCATATTGCTTCTGTTGAAATGGTTCGTCTTGCATTCCCCCGAAGAGTGTTCACACTTTCACAAACAGAGTTCGTAATTGACAGAGTTAAATGGCTTTATGACCACAGGCATCTTATCGGTGGCTTGAGATTTGTTCACGAGCCTAAAACACTTCGTTTCTTTACAGGTAAGCTTGAAGCAGTTTCAGACTGGCCTGAAAAGCTTGTAGAAGCATATATTGCAGATTTTGGCGAAGACCAATAATTTTGTATAAATATCAAAAACCTCGCAATGC
>JAZUMM010000246.1:0-15816 GCA_045603625.1 Acutalibacteraceae bacterium
CATCGTATTTAATCGCGTCTTTCGCAAGAGCTGCAGAGCCGATAACAGACAAGCAACTAAAAGAAACAAGAATCGCCAAGAGTATGCTCAACAATTTAGTTGATTGTTTCATAAAATATTACCTCCATATTTTTAGTACGCCAATACAAAAATACGCGTGCGTTAACTAAAAAACCGCATACACGCACCAAATGCGGTAACCACTCTTTCCAAGCAGTCCCCCTTTCAGAAATTTCCAAAAATCTGCAAATAGCAGAGTGGATGGTAGATTGACCGTGGGCTCAAAATACGAAGTGCACAGCGCCGACAAACTCAGAGCGCATAGCAGTGAGCGAATGCAAACCAGCACCGGCTCTGCCGCTACTCTGTAGCGAAGCCTTGTGCACTAAGCGCCCACACACTTCATAAAGCAGGAGAGGTACTGACCCACACAAATAAAGCAAATACTAAAACTGAAAATTTATTTTCAGAGTGCGTTGCGACTGAAAGGAGCAACGCCACGTCGCGAAGCGCGACGCGAACATTTGTTCTTTATACTGTGATTGTGCCTCACAGCAACAGAAAAACTGACGGCTATTACCAAGCAGTTTTCCAGCCTGAGGGCATAATACCCCCACTGCCCCAACCTTATGGTCGATATCATAATACAATATAATAGTCAAATAGTCAATAGTTTTTTCGCATTTTTATAATGTTTTATATTATTATATGTCGCGCACGCGAAATCTTGGTAAAAAATGCACATTTTTCAAGACTGATAAACATTATTTTTTTACATCAAACACTGTTAAATAATTTTCAAATTATCAAATGCAACAGCTCTCGCGAAAGACGCGATTAAATACGATGGCATTGACGACGCTGATTTAACTTATGAACAAGTTTCCACCATTGCTCTTGACTTAGTCGATAACGATCTTCTCGCTGACATGGATACAATTGACCTTTCCATCATCGGTGAATTACGATTGAATTCGATTGACCACATCCTTGCCGATATCCATTCTCTCCGTACAGGTTTAATCTGGTCTATCGGTAAAGGTCTTCTTGGCGACGTAGGTGACCTTGATTTCTCAGGTCTTACTGTTGACGATGCTGACAGCACTGCTCTTCAACGTTCCAACGGCGACTACAAAGTTATTTCCGGTCTTCTCCTTTTCATTAGCGAGAACGCAGGTACACTTTCAAAAGCTGCTTACGGTCTTAATGGCGGTAACGGTATCAGCCTCGGTCTTATCAGCTCTTTCCTTGACCTCGGCGAAGTTGGTGATATGCTTAACGATATTCCTAGCATGTTAGTTGGCTTAGTATTTGATTTGCTTATCTATGGTTCATACGGTTACGATATGGACACAGCAGATATCAAAGATGCAAAATCAACTCTCACAGCTACATATCCTGAAATGGATACTCTTGATGAGATGCTTCCTAATGCTATCTACAACCTTCTCACAAAGCCTCAGGAATATACTTATGAAGGCGAAGGTGCATCAGCTGTTAAAGTTTGGGACATGGATTCAGTTATCATGCCTGACCTTAAACTCACAGCAGCAGATATCAACCCACTTTCAAAATCATTCTTCCAGATTCTTGATACAGCAGCTCAGATAGCAATTGATGAAATTGCTGTTCCTGCTCTTAACAACAACCTTAAGAAAGCTCTTATGGAAGCTGTTGAAGCAGACCTTAACGAAATCGATTATGCAACACTTCCAGCTGATGTAAAAACTGATTTCGATAATACAGATGCTTACGTATCATATTTCGCATACGACAGAATGAAAAAATCAGGCGGTGCTTGGTATTACACAACACTTGAATCTGAACCGGTTATCGATGCAACAACAGGTTTACCTGAGGTTGATGAAGACGGTAACGAAATTTCAGAAAAAGTTCGTAAATACTTCAAGGTTAACATGGCTGCCGGTAACGAATTTGCTTCTCTCATTAACTGGGATTGGGAATTCGTTGGTTCAGACGTTGAGCCTACAGGAAATCAGGTACCTCTTATTTACCAAGACGTTTGTGTTGACGGCGTATTTGTTGCAGGTCTTAACGGCATCATCGGTATAGTATACGACAATGCTCTTACAGACGAAGCAAAAGCTGACTTTATTGCAAAAGCACAAACAATTGACCCTGAATACACAGGTTGGAAAAACGATAACGGCAACGAAGACCTTATGATTAACGTTGAATATCTTACAAAGTATATTCTTACATCATTTGGCGAAAGAATCTTTGGTTCAACATCTAAATACGCTCACTATGAGTGGGAAGATGTTCAGGACCTTACAATTCTTGACCTCATTGCTATGATCGGTCCTGAATTCTTTGAAGATGCATTACCACAGATTATTCTTCCTAAGAACGCAGATGGCACATACGCATTCCATGAAGGCGTTCAGCTTTGGGAATTTGCAGCAATCGTTCTTCGTGAGCTTATGACAGGTATTGCTCCTCAGGTTAACTATGATCAATACATCTTTGTAAACGGTGACGTTACATCTAAAGATGACAGATTGTTCATCGAACAGGATGCAGAAACATGGTTCAACATTCTTCTTAACATGGGTACAGACCTTGGTCTTATCTATCTCCAGCAGATTACAAACTTCAACGATTTCTGCTTAGAACAATTCGGTGCAGATTTCAGCCTTGACGGTTATGTAACAAACGGTATTGCTGGTGCAGATGAAGCTCACTGGCAGACAAGTCTTAACTATGCAATTCTTTGGGCTGTTGATTATATCGGTAGTGTAAGAAGCACAGGCGTTCTTAACGGTATTACTTATGACGCAGTTAATGCTATTGCACATCCGTTTGACAAAATCAGCTTTATCTTCAACAAGCTCCTTCCTCTCGGTTTTGTAGGTGACGGTACTTATACATCTGAAACTTATGACCTTGACGCAGCTCTTCTTGTTGAAGGTGTTAAAGAATTCCTTTCAACATTCGACCTTAACATCATTCTTAAATTGTTAGGTCGTAACCAGGAATCATCATACAACTTACTTGATGATGCTTCACTTGGTACAGCAGTTCTTGACCTTGTTAACGATATACTTGGACTTGTATTCGGTAACACAATTCTCCAGAACGTAAATGCTACAGGTACAGTTTCTACACAGAGTGTAGATAACGTTATTTCACAGGCAGCTCTTAAAGTAACTGTTCAGAACCTTCTTACAGGCCTTAACAGCAGAAAAGATGCTATTCTTATGAACGCTCTTCCTGTTGTTGGTAAGCTTATTAAAGGTTGGGGTACAGAACAGAATTTCCAGAACCCTGTTCATAACGTTCCTACTCACATTAACGTAGAAGATACAGGTTGTTCTTACTGGTATGAAACATCTGAACCAGACTGTGAAGGTAATGTTACTTATACAATCAAGGAGAAAGATGCTCTTTCATTCTCAGTTCGTAACGGTTCTAACGGTATGTGGAGACACTATGTAGATAAAGAAGGTACAGGACATCAGGATGAACAGTATAAGATTCAGCTTACAGGCGTAGAATTCTTTAACTATGACGGTTCTGCAACATCTTACATTCACTCAATCAACGTTGATACAAGCGTTGTTGACTACGGCGGAAGTGTAAACTTCTCATTCAAGGTTGGTTCTATTGCAACTCCTGACAGCCAGACTGCAGGTTCAGGTTCAGCAGTTCCTGCTCAAGGTGTTGTTCAGAAGATGAAAATCGGTTATAAGGTTTTCGTTGAAGACGGTTCAGCTCTTCTTAACGGTAAGACATTCTATGATGAGTCATACGTATGGCTTTCAAGAAGTGCTAACGATGAAATGACAAACTACGAAGCTTCTTCAAAATCTTATGAATCACACGTATTCTCACCTGCATACGTTCCTTATAATGAAGAGGATCCACAGGAAACTCTTGATTATATCAAGAACCTTGGTATTGGTGAATTCTGGCGTGAAAACGTTACACTCGGTTCTGCTCAGGATCATAAGATTGAAGTTCAGTCATCACCTGATACTGACGGCTTCACATTGAGTAACGTTTCTGCTTCACTTAAAAATGAAGATATTCAGTCAGTTCGTATCAGACTCTTTGATACTTACACAGCAGTAGTTCTTAAATCTGACGGTTCACAGTCATCAACATTCGCTGTTAACGGTGCAGTTCCTTCAGTAGATACATTCGTTCAGAATGTTACTCCTGCAGAAGTTAACTCTGAAGCAGGTGCTTCATCATCATGGACAGTTGGTCTTCGTACAAAGAATGATGACCTTGATGGTGCTCCTGTTGTTCTCAAGTACTACAATGCTGAGTACAGAGACATGCTTATTGACCTTGTAAATTCAGAAAACAACGCACAGCGTGTTGCTTCTGACTACAAGCACGCTTACAATGCAAGCGCAACAGTAGAAGCTTCTGAAGCTCTTGTTAACGTTGACGTTCCTGCAAGCGAATCAGAATCAGGTGAATTTGAACTCCGTGAAACTAACTTTGCAGTTGGTGCAAACGGCGTAACAGTTATTAACTGTAAGCAGGCTTGGGACACTTACTATGCAGCTCTTCAGAATGCACTTCGTGCAGGTCTCCAGGAATGGAACCCGGCATCTGTATTTAACTTCAGAGATCTTTACAACGCACTTCGTGTTGCTGTAAATGACCTTGAATATTGTACAGCTACTGCAGAAGACGGTGCTGCAACTCTTGGTACAAGCGTTGATGCTCTTGAAGATCAACTCAGAGATGCTCAGGCTCGTACAACTGACAACTATAATCATACAGATTATAGAATGTACAGACACAACAGATTTAACGATGCTCGTAATGACGCTAACTGGTACATCACTCTTAAGGATGATGCATCACCGGCTAACGTAGCAGCTATCGACCAGTACTTTGATTATAGCTGGATGGAAGAAAATGACTTCCGTGAACTTGTTGGTGCTCATACAGTTAAGTATGGCGATCACGCAGGTGAAACTATAGCAGCTAATGAATATCAAACATACCTTCTTGCTCTTCTTGAAACATTTGAAGAAGAAGAAATTGCAGGTAAAAAACAGTGGCTCAACGATAGAAAGAAAGAGTATGCAAACCTCAATGAACTTGACCTTGCTATGACTTCTAACTATCTTGAAATCACAGAAGATCGTCTTCTTAGAAGAACTTACATTGGCGAAGACGGTTCAGGTGTTATTTATAAACAGCTTAACGATGAAATCACATCTGCACAGAATATGATTGGTACAACAAACAACGGCAGATATACTGATGGTTCATGGGCTAACTACATTGAAGCATACAACGACGCAGTTGCTGCTCAGAACTGTGGCTCACAGAAACAGGTATTTGACGCTAAGTATCAGCTTTGCGTACAGAGAAAGAACCTCGTTAAGGTTGATGAAGCAGGTGACTATAACGAACTTGATGCTCTTATAGCTAATGCTCAGTTTGCTCTTGCTAACGTTGGTCTTTATAACAACACAGCAAAAGAAATCGGCCAGGTTCTTGCTGAACTCGGTATGGACCCAATCGTAAATACAGACGGCTACGACGTACAACTCTTCCCTGGTTCTGCTCTTCTTGTTAAGGATGCAGCTTATGGCGAAAAAGATCAGGATAAGATTGACGACGCAGCAACGGCTCTTAAAGAAGCTCTTGCAAGACTTAAATTCAAAGGTCTTGAAGTTAAAGACACAGTAGCAGACAAGGTTCTTGAATCATCTGTTCTTATTGAAGCAGATGACGAAGCAGGTATTGAAGAAGTTTCAGCACTTGTTGGTTTCATTGAAAAAGAAACAACAGAAACAGATGCAAAATCATACTTCGAAGTAGTTGCTAATAACTTGTCAGGTGTAAGTGTTGACGACGTTATTGTTACTAACGATAAGAACTTCTCAGTTTCTTATGAAGGTGCAGAAGAATTCGTTGGTTTCGCAGGTACAAACTCAACAGTTACATTCTACACAACATACAACGGAGTTAAGATTCCGGTTGCAACAGTTAAAATCGTAGTTCACGGCGACATCAACGGTGACGGTGCTGTTAACGTACTCGATACAACTTATGCAGCAATGGTTGAACAGGGCAAAACAGACCTTGTTGAAACCTACCTCCTTGCAGGTGACATTACCGGTGACGACAGAGCACTTACAGAAAATGACTATGCTCTTATCGTTAACGCTGCTCTTGCATAATTCTAATGGTTTTATAAACTATATATAAAATAGTATATATAACAAAATCCCTTAAATTGATTGTTTCTTATATAAACCTTGCCTGCCGGTTTTCCGGTAGGCAAGGGTAAAAGGTAAAAATTTACCATTGAGATGTTCTATACTATTATATATAATATGTATATGGCAAAAATCAGTTTAAGCGGTGTGGCTTATGTCACTTTTGGAAAGAAATGAAAAATAATTCAAGGAGGCAAACAAATGTCTAAGAAGTTACTTAGCGTAGTTCTTGCTCTTGCTCTTGTTTTCTCAGTGTTCGCAATTGCTACTTCTGCAATCGGCGGATACGGCTTTGAAAGCGAAGAGGATTTAGAAGAATTCGGCTACGCACAAACATGGGCTCTTGATGAGCCGGTTGCTAACGGTAACACATATACTGTTAACGTTAGACTTACAGCAAACTACTCAGTTGGTCCAATTGAATTTGCTGTTAAAAAGGTTGTAAGTGCAGGTACACTTACACTCACATCAGCTGAAAAAGGCAGTGCAATTCCTGATAACTGGCTTGCATCTGTTACATGTAACGATGCAACAGGTAAGGTTGTTATTACACCTTATCCAACAGATGATGCTATTGCAGGTATCGACAATCCAAACAACGCTATCGTAGCAGTTCTTACTTATACTGCATCTGCTGACGCTGCTGCAACTCTTGCAATTGACGTTGACAATGCATATACAAAAGAGAATCCTGCAGGTACACTTATTGCTGCTCGTATGAGCGACAAGAACGTTGTTACAGGTACTGCAATCTGCGGTCAGCTTGTTAATGCAACAAACACTGTTACTATCGGTTCAGCTGCTACAACACCACCAACACTCGTTGCTATTGACGGTACTCTTGGTGTAGTTGATACATCAAGAACAGAGCTTGATGCAAATGAGGGTACATCATGTGATGGTTATGTTTACGGTTATGACCCTGAAAATAACTTCGATGTTTCTGAAATCGTAGAGGTTGTTGGCGATGGTACAATGAATGTTGTTGATAACGAAAACGGCATTACAACTGGTACAGGTGCAATGATTCAGGTTCTTGACCTTGACAGTAATGTTGTTGCTGAATATGTTCTTATCATATTCGGTGATGTTAACCTTGATGGGTTCGTTGACTCAAACGACGCATCTAATATCGAGTTGCATGAAAACTTTGAACTTGGTGATGCTGGTGAACTTCCAACATACCTTCAGTTTGCAGCAGACGTAAACCTTGATGGTTTCGCAGATTCAAACGATGCATCTAACATCGAGTTGCACGAAAACTTCGAACTTGGTGATTCAGGTCAGCTTGATATTGCAGGTATTGTTGATTATTATTTGAACAACTAATTTTTTTAAAAAAACAAATAGGAGGCACTTAAAAAATGTCTAAGAAAATTTTAAGCATAGTGCTTGCTGTGGTAATGCTCTTCTCAGTATGTGCAGTTGCTGCAAATGCAGCAGTTGCTGACGGCAAGAGCATAGGCCTTAAAGTTGTGTCAGACGCAACTGTTGGCGCACCTGCTGGTACAGTAGTTAGCGTTAAGGTTTACTACACAATTCCGGACGATGCAGATGAGGTTCTCTTACAGGCTGGTCCAATTGCTGTGGCATGGAACAGTGCTGCATATGCACCTAACACAACAAGCACAAACAACACAATTTCCGATTGCCGTACTTGGGGCGCTTCATATGTTGACGTTATGAAGAGCACAGCAGCTGTTACAAAGGCTCCAAGCGCAACAATTATTTCAACTCACTACGCTAATGCTACAGACAGCTATGGCTGGAATTCAGCTTGCCGTGTTGTTGAAACACTTGATAGTGCAAATGGTTATTCTACAAACACAGGTTTCCCTGTTGACCCCGATTGTGAGTTATTTACAATGACTTTCGTTGCACAGAGAAAACTTACAGCTGATGACGTTATCGGTATTCCTTACGGAACATACGGTGATGCTAACCTTAAGGTTCAGGCTAGAGTTGATGGTTCAAATACACCATCTATGTTTGCAGCAAGTGTAGTTGACTTCTCACAGGCAACAGCAGCTCCAGCAGCTCCATCTTATGATGTTTACAAGCTTTCAGATGCTCGTAAACACTCAAATGGTAATGGCACAAACACAGTTGCAGCATTCTTCGCATTTGATACAACTGTAATCAATCCTAACTTCAACGCAATCGGTACTTCACAGTTCGTAACAGCTATCACTGCTACAGTTTCTGACGGTGATTCAAGCATTACTCCTGACCCAATCAAGTACCTTTACAAGATTGATGCTGATACTTACGGCTTCAGAGTAATTATGAAGAATGTTCCTGATGCTGCAAACGTAACAGTTACACCTGTTGTTACAACTGATGGTTCAACATACAAGGTTGAAACAGTTGAATTTGCAGTTGCAGACCTTACAAATTACGCTTAATAAAATGATTTCGATGCAATATGTAAAACCGGAGTTAAACGTTATTACGTTTGAGCTTGAAGATGTTTTAACATCTTCAGCAGTTGTTCACACTACAACGGAGCCTACCACTCTTCCCGGAAGTACTTCCGTAGGTGGAGCTGAAATTGGCCCGGGCGATATTATTGTGGATTTCTCCGACTTTTACAAGTAAATTAAATATTTTACTATTCTGAAAGGAGTATTTTTTATAATGGAAAAATACACAACCCCAGAGCTCGAAATCATGGAATTCGAGCTCGAAGATGTACTCACAATTTCTCTTTGGGATGGCAACATCTACGAAGGCTGGTATTAATAACCACTTGATGTAAAGTTACTGCCCTGCAAGGCAGGGCAGTAATGTGAGATACAATCTTTTATGTCAAAACTCATCAACCCGAGGGTTATCCCTCGGGTTGTGTAGTCTAAAATGCGAAATGCAAAGTGCAGAGTGCAAAACGACTTCGCTGTGAAAATAATTTTTCTTGAATTTAATTATGTGTGTATATTAATATGTATATAATTAAGTTTATGAATTTGGTAGCCGCCGTCAGGCACGTATAAAAAAATAAACGAAGAGAAAAAAACAGAACAATCAACCCATACCTCTCTACACTAGAGAGGTATAGGCTATCGCACAGATTTAATTTTGCGAAGCTCCGGCAGATGGTAGCTGGTAACTGGCGACAGGTTTATCAAAGAAGGTAATGTTAGCGAACTGACTGAGTGAAAGGTGTTTTATGAAACTTAAGGTTACAGATTTAATTGTTGAAATTGTCATAATAGGTGAGCTTTTGACCGGAAGGGTACAGGATTATGTTTATACCGGTGAAAAAGAGGCTGATATTGTTTTTAAGGTTACAGAGCAATATTATAAAGACCGTCAGGCAGAGCTCAGGCATCTTTCTTTTGATGAGTGTGAGTATCTTTACAGTGGCTCGTATTTTTACGAACAGCTTGCAAATTTTAACGGTGTTATGCTTCATGCTTCTTGTGTTGAGTATAAGGGTAAGGCGTATCTTTTCTCGGCAACAAGCGGAACCGGTAAATCTACCCATACGCATTTATGGTTAAAGTACCTTGACGGATGCAGAATTATTAATGATGATAAGCCTGCAATACGTATTATTGACGGCAAAGCTTACGCTTACGGCACACCTTGGAGCGGTAAAACAGATGAAAGTGTTAATGAAGGCGTTGAAATTGGCGGAATCTGCTTTTTGGAAAGAGGCAAAAATAAAATTTCGCGTATTCCCGGTATAATGGCACTTAAACCGTTTATGGACCAGACTGTGCGCCCTGCAGATAAAGCTCTTATGAATAAAATGCTTGAAACACTTAATATAATTCTTACAGAAATTCCTATTTACAAAATGTCGTGTGATATGTCTGAGGATGCAGTAAAAACTGCAGTAAACGGTATGGTAAAATAGCTTTTCAGTTAAATCTGATTTTAAATTTATATTTTACATAAAAGGTGATTTGATATGGCAAAAAAAGAAAGAAAAAAAGGCAAGGGCAAAAAAATTGCGATTGGTATTTTGTGTTTTCTGCTTGCAGTTTTAATTGCTTTATATGCGGTGTTTACATCTTATTGGAAAAAAATTACAACTGCTCCGCCACAGGTTATTGACACAATGACGTATGATTTTGATACTGATGAGTATGAAACTGTGCCAACCTCTTTAGTGGATGACCCTGTTTTTGATGAAATCCATGAAGGCGATTCAACAGAGTTTAAGGCTGCAATCAAAGAATGGGCAACAAATGATGCAGACATTATGTATAGTAAGGATGTTATTAACGTTTTGTGCCTTGGTGTTGATACCCGTAATAAAAATACAATATCAGGTCTTACAGACTCTATGATTATCTGTTCTGTTAATACAAATCTGGGTACAATCACTTTTACTTCAATTATGCGTGACAGTTATGCATACCTTGAGTCACCTGAGGGTAACGGTGTGTATAACAAAATAAACTCTGCTTTTCCGTTTTATGGTGTGGAAAGCCTTATAGGCACAATTGAATCACATTTTAAAATCAGAATTGACGGTTATGCAATGGTAAACTTTGCTTTATTCAAAGCAGTTATTGATAAGTTTGGTGGCGTTAACGTTTCTGTTGATGGTAATATTGCAAGTCACCTCCAAAGTGCTTACGGCTTTGATGTTGAGGCAGGCCCCAGCGTTACACTTACAGGTGACCAGGCTCTTGCGTACTGCCGTAGCCGTAAATGCTACAACGATGGCGACGTTTCACGTACTGCGAACCAACGCCGTGTGCTTCTTGGCTTGCTTAATAAGGTTGCAGATGTTAAACCGTCAGAGGTTAAGGATTATGTTGAGCTTGTAATGCCTTACCTTGAATCCAGTTATTCCGAAGCAGAAGTACTTTCACTTGCAACAAAGGCTGTTGTCAGCGGTTGGGCAGATTATAAAGTGAATCAGATTTGCTTGCCGGATGAGAACTCTCGTAAAGCTTATTCAGGCTCCGTGTGGTATTGGAAGGTTGACTATCCGTTAGCCGCACAAACTCTTCAACAAGAAATTTACGGCAAAACCAATATTGTTCTTGAGGAAGATAGACTTTCTCCGTTAGATATGTAATGTAAAGGTGGTGAAAACGTGGTAATTTACCCTGAATCTTTTAGTGTAAAACCAAATACAGAGGCTACAATCGGGTTCAGAAACCTTTTTAATACCACGTCTCAATCCGCTATTAATAAAAACCTTACTCTATTAAAGGGTAACTATGTTTTTTGCAGTAAAAATGCAGATGAGCGAAAAATTTATGTTTCCAACTCAACCGCACCCGAAGAATACAGCAAGCTCTCAAAAAGAGATATGCATAAAACGGCAATTGTAATTGAAAATATTAAAAATATGGAAATTGACTGTGGCGGCTCTAATTTTATTATGGACGGCAAAATGTCACATATTTACATTAAAAACTGTGAGAATATTAAATTTAAAAATCTTAATATCGAAACTGTTTTACCTGATGTGCATAAAATTACAATTACCAAGGCATCACCGTTTTACATTACCTTTGAAATTGACTCACAAAGTAATTATATTGAAGAAAACGGCGAATTTTATTGGGTAGGTACCGATTATAAAACAGGTTTTGCTGATTTTAAAAACAGTGCATATTGGACCCCTACTGCTAAAAAGGATAACCTTTTTCACCTTACTAAAAACGGTAGTCATCCTCTTTACGGTGTGTCAGGGTTAAAGCAAGTTACAGACAGAGTTTTTAATGCTCGTTATATTGTTCCTAAGGATTTTGAAAATGGTCAGGTCTTTTATATTTTTTCTGCCATTCGTGATGAGGTGGGTATACTTGTAGAGGACTCCAAAAATATTCATCTTGAGAACATTAAGCAGACCTTTAACTATTCTCACGCTTTTATTGCTCAGAATAGTGAAAATATAACCTTGCAGGGCGTAAGGTTTTCGCCTAATCCTAAGGCAGAAGCAGATTTTTGCTCCTTTGCAGATGCGGTGCATTTCAGTATGTGCCGTGGCAAAATTAAGGTTTGTGACTCTACCTTTGATGCCGTTGCAAGTAACGCATGTAATATTCACGGCTTCCATTTTAAAATTACGGATATTAATAAGGATAAAATGACTGTAAGGTTCAGCCATCCTAAAAGCTATGGCTTTAATTGCCTGAGAACAGGGGATATTATTGCATTTATTGACCCCAAAACTCTCGCAGAAAAAGGCAGAACAAAGCTTTTGCATGCTGAATTAAGAGATGAATATTATTTCGATTTAGTTTTAACTACTTATGATGCACCGGCAAGCGTTGGTGATTATATAGAATGTATTCCTGCGAATGCGGATTTTGAGTTTTCAGGTAATACAATGAACAGAATCGCAGGTAAAGGCGTTGTGTGTACTACTCGCGGTAAGGTGCGCATAGAAAACAATAAATTCCTTAATACAGGTTCTGCAGGTGTGTTGTTTGCAGGCGATACAACCGAAAAATTTGAGGGCGGTCGTATTCAGGATGCTTATATTTCAGGCAATGCCTTTATGAATTGTGAAGAAAGCAATATTCTTGTTAAACCCCTTAACAGAAAGCATTTATGTGCGATTCATAAAAATATTCTTATTGAAAATAATTTGTTTATAACAAATAATATACACGTTGCATCCTTTACTTCTTGCGAGAATGTTGTAATGAAAAACAACGTATACAAGGGTAAGGCTCTCAGCGGTAAATGGGTAGTTGAAAAAAATACGGAAAATATTATCACCGATTGTCCTAAACAAAAATAAAGGAGCTGTAAAAAAGCGAAAGTTTTTTACAGCTCCTTTTTGAAAATAATCAGTAAGTTTTTGCTTCAAAGGATTGGCAGCAGGTACCGTCTGCTGTTTTTGGCTCGCAGTTACAGCCACCTACTTTAATTGCATTTTTTGAGCAGTAATTTTCTGCAGGACAGTGATATTTGCAATTTTCTACTGTACAGCTGATACTGTTATTTTTTTTGTTGTTATCCATTTTTATTCCTCCAAATTTTTTTAGAGTGATTATAAAAATTCTTTCACTCAAGTATATTTTAACCGCATTTTTTAAAAATATAGGTGAATTTATATGAAAAAAGAAATTGTTATAAAATCTTGTTATTCTGCCTTGCGTAACGTAACACCGCTTTTAACGGATTGCGGAAAAATTTGTGACGGTAAATGCTGTAAAGGTGATAATAAAACAGGTATGCTCCTTTTTCCGGGTGAAGAAAATTTAATAGATAAATCTTTTAACGTAACCGAAAAGGACGGTAACTCCTTTGTTATATGTAACGGTACGTGTAACAGAAACTATCGTCCCTTGTCATGCAGAATTTATCCACTTTTTCCTGTTATTAAAAATATTGACGGTAAAGAAACAATTGAGGTTATTTTTGACCCCAGAGCAAGCTGTCCTTTGACTTGCGGTGAGTATAATATCTCACGTGAATTTTGTAAAAAAGTAAAAAGAACAGGAGAATATTTACTCCTTAATAATGAAACGGCAGAGTTTTACAGGGCATTGTCGGAAGAGGTTGAAGAAATAGATAATTTAAGGTTGATTCTTGAGTGAATCAACCTTTTTTATTTATTTTAAAAAAATATAAAAAATTTTTAAAAAATATGTTGACAAAATGATAAGAATGTGATAAATTAATAACAGTAATCATTACTACTTATTTGAAAGAGGTGATTTCAGTGAGAAGTTCAAAGCAACGTGATGCAGTTTTACAGGTTTTGCAAAGCTCTTGTGACCATCCTACCGCAGACGTTATATATGAACGTGTTAAACTGCAAATCCCCAATATAAGCTTAGGTACTGTTTACCGTAATTTAGGTCAGCTTAAGGATGAAGGTCTTATTACAATAGTTGAAAGTAGCGACACAAAGGTTCACTACGAAGGGAATATGCAGGAGCATATACATTTTTTATGTAAAGAATGTTGCAATATTACAGATGTTTTTTGCTCACCGCAGATTCCAACGGCTCTTAATGAGCTTGGCCTGATGGTTGAATCACAAAAAACTGTTTATTACGGCTTGTGTAATGCTTGCCGAAATAATATATAAATTAAAAATAATTTATCTTTTAAAGGAGAATTTGTTATGAAAAAATGGAAATGTTTAGTATGCGGTCAGATCGTTGAAGGTGAAAATCCACCGGCAGCTTGCCCTCTTTGCAAAGCACCGGCAGAAAAATTTGTTGAAGTTAAAGAAGAAGAAATGACTTGGGCTGCTGAGCACGTTCTTGGCGTTGCTAAAGGTGTTAGCCAGGAAATTATTGACGGTCTTCGTGCAAACTTTGAGGGTGAATGCACAGAGGTTGGTATGTATCTTGCAATGGCACGTGTTGCTCACAGAGAAGGCTATCCTGAAATTGGTCTTTACTGGGAAAAAGCTGCTTACGAAGAAGCAGAGCATGCAGCAAAATTTGCTGAACTTCTCGGCGAGCTTGTAACAGATTCAACAAAGAAAAACCTTGAAATGAGAGTTGCAGCAGAAAATGGTGCAACTGCAGGTAAATTTGAGCTTGCAAAAATGGCTAAAGAGCAGAACCTCGACGCTATCCATGATACAGTTCACGAGATGGCAAGAGATGAAGCAAGACACGGCAAAGCATTCGAAGGTCTTCTTAAGAGATATTTTGGTTAATTAAAACCTCATATTTACGGTTAAAGAGTGGTAGAAATACCACTCTTTTGTTATGTCTCGGAAATATGAAGTAGAAAAAAGCGGAATATCTCTCAATTAATCCTGTAACAAATGTGTAAAAATGGAATTTATATAACGGAAACAATAAAAAAAGCATACCAAGGATTCTGATGGCATGCTTAGTGATAATTAGGTTATTACACTTTGTAAAATATAAAGAAACTCATATTATAAGTAAAAGATGAATTTGAAAATACAAGTTAGTTCGTTATTACAGACTGTTAAGAAAATCTATTAATAGTTGTCTCTGTTTTGGTGAAAGTTTAGAAATCGCAGCAGCTAACTCATCATTTTCTTTTTGTATGCAGAAAAAGTCCTGTAAAGTTATATTCATAGCATCGCATAAAAGCTGTAAATGTCCTATAGTAATATCAGCTTGGCCAAGTTCAACTCTTCTGAGATGAGTTTGAGACACACCTGCTCTTTCTGCAAGACCGTTTTGCGAGAGCCAACATTTATTTCTGAGTTCGATTAATCTTTCACTAACATTCATATCATTACCCCCCAACTTAGTCTTATAAGAATATGTTATCACAAATGTTTTAGAATTATTAGTTGTATAAGGTTGACAAGTTAGTCTTATACCGTTATAATATTTTCAGTAGTAATATATATACAATTTATTCACAACTATTTACAGTTGTAATAAATTCATTTTGAAAGGATGTTTATTATGGGTTTTGCTGACAAATTACGTTCTAAAATAAATAAGGTTTCTGATACCGTACAGGGTGCAGTTGATAATGCACAAGGCGGCTCCGCTCCGTTACCGGATGAAACATCTGAAAAGTATTATGAAATAGCATATGGCTTATTGTCATCGCTTTATTGGGAAAAAGAACAAGAAGACCTTTACCACAAAAAAACAAAAGAAATCTTCTATGAAAAGGTTCACTTTAATGCTGTTAAAAATTTTGTTGAACATCATTTAGGTGAAGCTTGTGA
>JAZUMM010000247.1:0-14347 GCA_045603625.1 Acutalibacteraceae bacterium
TAAAATCTTTGATGCGCTTGTTGAAACAGAGGGCTTTGCTTTTATCGCCGTCGGCAGACCTGAGAGTGCAGGCTGTTACTGCAAAATAAACACCTACCTCAAGGAAGTAATCAGTATTCTGTCAAAGGAGTTTGATTACGTTGTAATTGACGGTGAGGCAGGCATAGAGCAGATTAACCGCAGAGTTATGGAAAAGGTTACTCACCTTCTGCTTATCACCGATGCTTCAAAGAAAGGGACTCAGGTTATTTCAACCATCAAAGAGGTTGCCGATGAGCTTGTGATGTATAAAAAAATCGGTGCAATAGTAAACCGAATTCCTGACGAAAGCGTTATTCCCTATATTGATACAAACGGAATACCCGTTTTATCGTATATTCCCACAGATTCTAACCTCGCAATTTACGATATTGAGGGCAAAAACATCACAAAATTGCCCGATGATTCAAACGTTGTTGAAGGAGCAAGAAAAGCTCTTGCGGAAATGGAGATTTTAAAGTGAGAGATTTAAAATATCTTTATGAATTTGAAAATTTACTTCAAGAGGCAAACAATGCTCTTGTTCAGCAGGCAAAGTCAGATGGCGGAATTGCTCTCGGCTATACCTGCTACCATATTCCCGAGGTTCTTCTTAATTGTGGCAATTGCTTTTCTGTGAGGCTGCGCGCCCCAAGAACCGGCTCTTTGGATATTGCAACATATTATATGAGTAACTTCCTTTGCGGTTATTCAAAAGCAATTCTTGAGCGTGCAATTGAAGGCGGATATAATTTTCTTAATGCGCTTCTTGCTTCTGAAACCTGTTCTGAAATGAATAGAACGGCAGAGCATTTTGAGCTCCTTAATCTTGTAGAAAATGATAAGTTTTTCTTAACTTTTCTTGATATGCCGTTTAAAATTGCCGACCATACACTTAAGCATTATGTTAATCAGACAAGGAACAAAATTCTTAATAAAATAACTGAGGTTTACGGTGTCGATACTTCCGATGCTGCTCTTCTTAAGGCAGTTGAAGAGCATAATGAGGTGTGCCGTATTATGACTGAAATAGGTGAGTACCGTAAAGAAGATAATCCGCGTATTACCGGTTATGAGTATCATATTCTCAGTCTTGTTACATATTGCTGTCCTAAGAGTCTTATTCTTCCTAAGCTTCGCGAAACTGCGGAGGAGCTTAAAACACGTGAGCCTGATGCAAAAAAGAATTTCAGGGCAAAAATAGTTGTTGTAGGCTCTGAAATGGATGACCCTGATTTTACTTCACTTATTGAAGATAGCGGTGCACTTGTTGTTGCCGACAGATATTGCTTCGGCTCAATGCCCGGCAGAGAAGAAATTGTAATTAATCCTGATGAAGATGTTCTTACACAAATTTGCTTGCATTATCTCAAAACAAGCCAATGCCCACGTTATATGAGTCACGAAAAGGTTCAGGAACGCAGGGATTATGTAAAAAGGCTTGTTGATGAATACCATGCAGACGGTATTATGTATGAGCAACTCAAATTCTGTGAGTACTGGGGATACGAAAGAGCCCTTGCTTCTTACGTTATGAGTGAAGATTACGGTGTTCCTACTGCTGCAGTTGACAGGCAGTATACTGCATCTGCTTCGGGTCAGCTCCGTACTCGTGTGCAGGCTTTTGTTGAAAGCCTAGAAATTAAAAAAATTCAAAAAGAAAGGGCGGCGAAGAAAAATGGCTAATCTCGGCAAGCTTTATTCTGATGACCGTAAAGCAGTTCTCAAGCACAGAGAATGGCGCGGTTTTAAAGATACAATGTACGATTATTATCGTTGGCTTGTTACCTGGAAAGATATGATTGTCATGGTGCTCAAAGCACCTGTATCTACCGTTAAGGGCTTATGGCGTTATCGCTGGATGGCATCTTACCTTTCTGCACCATCTTTTGTTGACCGTCACGTTGCAGGCTTAAGGGGTTCACACCTTCGCATTGCACACCTTCATTACAATATGATTGTTAAACATGCAACCGGTCTTATACATACTTCCTTTGTTGCAGATGAAAAAATTAATCCTAAGAATAAGCTTTCAAAGAAAATTGTTCTTACCGATGAAATTATTCCTAACGAGATTTTTTCAGGCTTTCTGAATCTTACGGTTATTCCGTTGCAGACTATTCCGATTTTCCTTTCTTCAATGGTTGACCAACAAATAACTCCACCGTATCTTGAGGTTACAGAAAGCTTCGGTGTACCTGCAGACGTTTGTCCTCTTCCAAGTGCTGAGGCAGGTGTTGCAATTGAAGATGATTATCCTAAAATGGGTTGCTGTATGGTTGCAACCAATATGCCTTGCGATGGCTCTGTTATGAACTCAACCTTCCTTGACAGGCGTCTTAATCTTCCGGTGCATCTTTTTAACATTCCGTTACGTTATAACGATGAGGATGTTCAGGAATATGCTGTTGAAGAGGTAAAGGAGCTTATTAAATTTATTGAAGAGCAAACAGGCGAAAAGTTTGATTGGGATGTATTCTTCAAGGCTTTAAAAACTTCAAACAAACAGCTTGAATATGAGCTTGAAAAATGGGATGTTAATAAAACAGCTTATCCTCAGATGACAGGTGCAGCTTTCTGGCTTTACAGAATTTATTATTTCAACCTTTCCGGCGGTGTTGATGAACGTTTCCTTAAGGTTGATAAAAAGGTTAATAAAATTATGCAAAAAGCATATGAAAACAAAACTCCTGTTTCTAAAGAAATGCGCCACAGAGCAGTTGTATGGAGCTGTCCTGCAAACTATTATACAAGCTTTGCAAACTGGCTTGAAAATTGCTGGGGTATGAACGTTGTTATGGATATGGAAACAATGATCTCTTACCTTAAGTATGATACAGAGGATAAAGAGCAGGCTCTTAAGTATGTTGCCAAAACTTAACAGCGGTCAATTAAGCGTAAGCATACAAAAGGTGGTTACAGAAACGTTGTTGATGAGCTGTGGAGAATTGTTGAAGAATATGATGCTGATACAGTTATTATGTATGACCAGATTTCCTGCAAGGGTATGGATGGTCTTACAGGTATTTTTGATGACCAGGCAAGAGAACGCAATATAAACTTCATCTGGGTTAAACAGGACTTAATGGACCCAAGAACAATTTCGCGAAGAGATATGCGTGAGCAGGTTAATAAATATATGCAAACTGTTCTTCAAGAGGAGCCTCTTGATCCTACACTTGTTGATTTTGAAGATGATTTAGCATGGTAAAGGAGATATAAAAATGAAATATTTCGGCGGATGTGACGTAGGTTCAACCTATACAAAGTGTGTTATTCTTAACGAAAACGGCGAAATGGTTGCCAATGTTACAAACAGAAGTAAAATAAATCCCGTTGCAAGTGCTCAGATTGCTCTTGATGATGCATTTGCACAGGTTGACGGTCTTAATTCAGCTGAGGAGCTCAGCTATCTTATCGGTACAGGTTACGGAAGAAATAAGGTGCCTTTTGCCGATGAAAACATTTCAGAAATCAGTTGTCACGCTATGGGTGTTCACGTTACTAATCCTGAGGTGAAAGCGATAATTGATATTGGCGGTCAGGATGTTAAGGGTATTTCGATTGATACCGACGGTACAGTTAAAAACTTTGCCATGAACGATAAATGCGCTGCAGGTACAGGTAGATTTTATGAAGCAATGGCAAACGCTTTTGAAATGACTCTTCCTGAGTTTTCAAAGCTTTCTCTTAATGCTAAAAATACAATACCGATTACCGCACAGTGTACAGTTTTTGCAGAAAGTGAAGTTATTTCGCTTGTTGGTGAAGGTAAGCCAATGGATGAAATTGCAGCGGGTATTCAGCTTGCTGTTGCTAAAAGATGCTTTGTTATGGCTAAAAAAGCAGGTGCTTCAGACAGTATAACTCTCACAGGCGGTTGCGCAAAAAATGATGGTCTTAAAAAGGCAATTGAAAAGGTTTTAAAAATTAAGGTTGTTGAGCTTTCAACTGACCCTCAGCTTATGGGTGCCCTTGGTGCGGCAGAATATGCACGCCAGAAGGGACTTGCAAAGGAGTAATAATATGACTGTATTTTTAATTATTCTCGGTGTGTTGCTTGCGTTGTTTGTTATAACATTTATAATTTATTTCTTTAACCTTGATATGAAGCTTGTTCGCAAGGTTTATGATGCTCTCGGCAAGCATTACGATACAATGAAAAGGGATAAAAAACTGTAATGAAATTTTTTGACTCATTAATTACCGAGGTTGATAATTTAATCTCATCTTACAATAAAAAAATTTATTCGCCGTGTACTGCTTGGCACGATGTCGGTCAGAGTCAGGTTATTATGAGGCGTGAAACTGCCTTTGAGTTTGAGGGTACGGGATTTAATCTTGTCACTTCTTCAGATGTTGCAGATGAAATTATTGTTGTGGGTGATGATATAACCGATATTCAAAGCGATTCAAGGTTTGCAAGAATAACGGTTATTCAGATTGATGATGTTGAAGATGAGCAAAAAGCATATAACCTTATAAAAAAGATTGATTACGTTAAGTATCATACATTTCCCGAGGGTTATATGATGCGTAGCACGTCCCGTTCACATAAGGAATCAGTTCGTGTTTCAAAAAATGCAATAAAAAACGGAGCAGATTTTCAGAAAATCGGCTCCTTGATGATTAAAAAATACAAAGAAAATCCTGCAGTCAAAGGTGTTAAGGTTATTTTTATAACCTCAAAGGATGTGGATTATTCTGTTATGGAAAATCTTGCGCAAAAAAACTATGCAATTACCGAAACGTTGAACCATGTTATGAACAGCGTTAGTTTTGACTGTAATACTTGTAACCTCAAAGCAATCTGCGATGAGGTCGAAGGTATGAAGGAGCTTCATTTTAAAAATAAGCAGATGTAAATTAATATTAATTACAAAAAACTCCTTGTTTTTAAAACAAGGAGTTTTTTATCAGTATTGTCCGCAATATTCACAAGGTGTATTAGTTCTCATTTTACCGCATTTGTCGCAACGCCATTGATGTGTTGCAGAAGTTTCTGCAACAAAGCTTGCTCCACAATGCCAACACACTTGCCTTCCTGTTGGTTGCTCACATTTACAAGCAGAGCAAATAATAGTGTTGTTTTGTGTTGTGATAATTCTTGCTGTTGATGTAACAGGGGATGTGTTTGCAGTAGGTGAAGTGGTTTGTGGTCCTCTTACTGCAGATGCAATAATTTGAGCTGTGGGTTTATTGTTTGATTCGCGAAGTAATTCTGCAATAGTTCGTGTGTTTTCTTCGTTTTTTACAGTTTTTTCAATAAGCTCACCAAAACCGTATAAAACTAATGATGATATCCACGAAAGTAATATTCCAATAAATATAAATATAATGCCGAAAGCCGCAAGGTCATCATCATAAGCTATTATCAAAATACCTGCAATTACTGCAGAAAAGGCTTCAAGTCCGAATATTACTTTTGCTAAGCCTTTGATTTTGCCGCCAACATTATCGTATGTCATAACGGTACCTCCATTTTTATGGTTTTTTTATTGTGAAATTAAGTCCTAAAGCACAAACTGCAAGAACAAGTAGCATCACAAAAGAGGCGGTATACGTTCCTGTACTTTGAAGCAAGGTGTTGCTGAATTTTGCAATAAATGATGCAATTATAAGATTGAAGTTCATAATACTGTAATTTACCGCAAAATATCTCTGACCATAGAAGGAAGCGGTAAATGAAGATGTCATTGTAGGGCAGGAGCCGTATGATATACCTGTAAGGCACAAGCCTATAATACAAAGAATAAGTGAGTTGCTTTGTACTGCAATAAGTGTAAGTGCGGCGGCGATAATTGTAAGAATATTAGAGGCAAGCATGGTTTTACGTCTGCCGAGAGAATCGTAAACAGCACCTGTAAGTATTCTGCCCACACCATTGAATATAGAAAGTACACCAACAAGTGTTGTTGCAAGTGCAGGAGCAGCTTCAACAGAAATTGCAAGGTCCCTTGCAAAGCTTATAACTGAGTTGCCGACTGCAGTAATAAGTACCATAAAAATAAATGCACGCCAGAAGGTGAAGCTTTTAAGCATTTCGGAGGTTTTAAAATCTTTAGTTTCAAATGCTTCTTTTTGTGTAGCTTTTTTCTGCTTTGCTGCAGGTAAAACTGTATTCACATCGGGTCTTTTAATAATTAAGGCAGTTATAATAATTACAAGTGCAATAACGCAACCAAGTATGATGTATGTTTTGCTCCAGCCGATGCTTTTATTATCAAAAAAGTATTCAATTGCCTTGCCAAGTATAAGTGTGCTTACGCCAAAGCCCATCATAAGGCAGCCTGAGCAAAATCCTTTTTTATCAGGGAACCATGCTGTAACAGTAGAAACAACTACGTTATAGGAAATACCGATACCTGTACCTGCCAGAATAGCGTATGTAAGGTAAATAAGCTGGGGAGTATTGATGTTAAGTAAGCCTGTTGCAGAAAAGCCAATACCAACAAGCACACCTGAAATGATAAGCGTGAATTTAGAGCCGATTTTTTTGCAAATCTGGCTACCGAAAAACGCTCCTAAACAGAAAAAGCACATTGTAAGTGTGAAGTTGTTTGCAAGAACAGAGTCGCTCCAATTGTAGCTTTCTGAAAATGGTATTTTAAGAATTGACCAGGCATATAAAACGCCTGAAAATAACATTGCAAATACACCTGTTACAAGGTATAGGTTGCGTTTTTTTAACGTGGAATTGTTTGCCATGATTTTTATTCTCCTGAATTTAATATAAGGTAGTATAACAAAAAAATAATTCTCATTCAAGGGAAAGGGATAAAATAATAGTGATAATCAGAAAATTCTGATTATCACTAAAGATTAATTTAAAAATATTTTTTTATTCAATAAAAAATTAATTAGCACATTTCGTCTTCGTATTCCACATCAGGTGCAAGCTCAACAACTTGTGAATCGTAAGCAAAAACAAATTTGTTTGTTTCTGTTGAATAAACAAGGTAACAAGGTACACCGTATTTGATGTTAGGGTTGAATTCACTTGTTATTTTTTTGTTGTTGAGAAATGTGTACTTGTATTTTGTTGGTGGAGCATATTCAGGGTCATCTGATACCGGGGTAACGTCTTTAATGCCGATACAAAGAGTTTTGTATACCTTGAATTGGGATGTATTACCCGGGATAATACTTTCTTGTATTTTTTTGTTCATTTTTTTTGCACCGTAAAAAAGGGCAATTGTAATCGGTACCATAACTAAACCGGCAAGTGGTACCATCATAAAAAACGAAAGTACAGCGGCTGCGGCAAATTCAAAACCCAAAAAATAAAATAAATACTTTAATGCTTTGTATATAAATGGTGCCGGTTTTGTAAAACGAGTCGCTATCATCTGATTTGTAAGTACTGTTTTTTCGGTGTTGTTTTGAGTGTTTTGCGAAACAAGCGGTTGAGGTGCTTCTGTTTTTACTTCAATATTTTCAGTAGTATTATCTGCATTTTCTTTTGCTTTGGCTTTTTCTTTGAAGTATTCAACGTATAAATTCTTTTTCAATCTGTCTTCTGTGAAAAGAAGGTGATGATTGTTTATAATGTCTGCCGGTGTGTTAATTATTGATGTAAAGAGATTATCGGTAAAGCCATCTTTATTTTTTTCATATAAACTTGGGCTTATAATAAGGCCGTGTTGTTCTTTAGAGTCACCGTTAAAAGTAAAAGCCAATTTAAGGTTTTCCTGCTCAAATAAAACGTAGTTGTTATGTTCAATTGTTTCCTTAGGTCCAAGTGCTTCTTTAAGTAAAGGTAAAAGGCTGTTAAAGTCGTTTTTGCGTTTATTAAGGCGGAATTGGAATGTATCTTTAAATGCTTGAGGATTAGTCATTAATTGCTTGAATTGTTTTCTGGAAATATATTCACTGTCCATTAATGCACCGGGGTCACAGTAATCGGAGGGTATTTTTGTGTTAGGCTTTATGGTCTGGCATCCCATGTTATGTATGAGAATATATTTTCTTCTTACAGGAATAAAATAAAAAAATGACAAAAAAGGAATTAAAAAAATAGACGCTTGGTGATAGTTTACTTTAACAACGGAAAATTGATATTTTTCACCATTATCAAGTATTACACATTTTGAACCAACAAATTTTTCCCTTGTAAAAACTGAGGAGAATAATGATGGTATACAGATTATAACTGCAAAGCATCCCAAAACTGAAACAAAAGGAATCATTGACATCATAAGCGGCGCACCAATAATTCCTAATATTAAAAAAACAATATATTGTTTATTTTCTATTTTTGACATAGCATCCTCCGAAAAATTAATTGATTTTGAGTTTAATTTTAGTATACAAAACGCAAAAAAACAATTCTCTCGCAGAGAACAAAATGTGAGAGAATTGTTTTTATTTTTCCTTATAAACGGTAATAATGTAACCGTCGTGAATTTTGGTTGAAACGTTTTTCCGGGGAACGGAAATTGCTTTTAAATCAGCGCAAATTCCTTCGCCCGTATATTTTAAATATGCTTCCTTGGCAGTCCATATTTCAAAAAATCTTTTCAATATTTGATTATCGGAGCATTTTTCAAAATCCTCTTGTGAATCAGAGTGACCAAAAATGTATTTTTGCTCCTCATCATTAAAAAATCTTTTGGCAATTTTCAGGTTGATGGGTCTTATTTTTTCAATATCAATGCCCACAGGCTTTGTATCAACAACACAAACCACGTAATCCTCGCAATGACTTATATTAAAATGCAAGTCAATATTAACAGGGTAGGGCTTGCCGTTTTCTTTTTCATCAAGAATAATTTTTTCTGCCGGGATATTTGTTAATTCGGCAATTGCTTTTTTCACAAGCATATCTGCGCAAACTGACCTGATTTTGTCAGCTTTAATACGAGCCTTGCTGACTCTGTCTTTTTTTTGTGAGTGCAATAAACTGTACCATTTTTCGTAATCCTTTTCTGAGAATTTTTGTATATTGAAAATGTCTTGCGTCATTGCATCACCATCCAAAAGTTTATTTATTAAATATATCATCTTTATAATATAAAATCAATATAAAAGTGATAGCATAGCTACTTGCAAAAGAAGGCTTTGTGTGATAAAATTATTAGTAATTCAGATATAAATAACAACAAAGGAGGACATGTTTATGTTTGCTGATAAGGATATGCGTGCTTTAATGTATGGCACGGTAGCCGTTATTTTAGTATATATTGCAGTTATTATCATAAACTATTCTCAGGTTAAAAGAAAAAAAGCCATACTTGCTACAACATCACGTATGATAATAGATAAATTTGAACCTTTAGCTCAAAAGAATAAATTGTTCAAACCTTTAGCAAACGAAACTCTTTGGGCTTGCTTGGAAATTTTGTTTGTATCTCTTTGTCAATATTTATCATTCTCGGTTTTTGCAATGAATTTCGGTTTAGTTGTTCATACCGGTGCAAACTTTTTCGGACCTGTGTTTTTCACTCCGATTGTGTTGGTGACTATTTTTATTGTACTTTGGTCTAACCCTTTAAAGCAAATGGATTTTTATACAATTGCAATTCCTATAGTACTTGCTATTGACAAAATAGGTTGTTTTTGTGCAGGCTGTTGTAACGGTCTGTGGTGGCCTGAGGGACCATATAACTACAAAACAGGCAGAAACGAAATCCCTATTCAGCTTATTGAATGTGCCTGTGCAATTTTTATATTTGTTATTCTTCTTGTTTACAGAAAAAAAGCAACAAAGAGAAAAGATGGCGATTTGTATCCTATATTTATGATTTTATATAGCTCTTTGCGTTTTGTGTCAGAATTCTGGCGTGGCGAAATACTTGTTTTGGGTCCGTTCCGTTATTACCATCTTTTCTGTGTAATAGGCATTATTCTCGGAGTTATATTGTTAGCTTTTGTTAATAAGTTTAGTGATAGTATAACCTTATATTTTGATAATACTTTATATTTCAGTCGTGAGCGTAAACGTAAACGCGACAATAAATTGCGAAAATAATATAATAAATAAAAATGCACTGCAGTATTGCAGTGCATTTTTTTATTCAGATAAAATATTAAGAATAATATCTACGAGCACAGAGCTGTCAGACGCCTGAAAATAATGAGAATTTGTTTCAATAAACTTAATATGACGTATGTTTTCTGCATAGTCAGACCATGCCCTATTTGCATTAGTATAATTTTTTGTAAAGATATCAGTTTTACTCATTATTAAAGATATGGGGCAATTAATTTTTTGTGAATTGTTATTGTAATAATAAGATGTCATAAAATCAGTATCTTTACGGAAATCACTAATCATAGTCTTTATATGGGCTTTGTCAAGATTAGTGAAATTTGCACCTGCTTTTATAAGTCTGTTTTTTATAAAGAAATCAGGTGTGTAATTCCAGGCGTTTTTAGGTGATGGTTTTTGTGGTGGAATATTACCACCTGCAATATAGTGCTTTATTTTACAAAGCTTATACTGTTCAATAATATTAAGTATTTGCATTGCAACTGTTGCACCTGCACAGTGCGAATAAAAGTATAGACAGCATTCTTTTGAAAGCAAAGCAATTTCCTTTGCTGCCTCTTCACATTCTTTGTACGTGCGCAAAAAGTCAATATAAAACAAAGAATATTCTGAAGTTGTATTTACAAAAGAGTTTGTGAAATTTGCATAGGCTTCTGCACCACCACCAGCATAGGGGAATAGTATAATTGCCTTTTTTGCCATACTGTTATCCGTTATTTTTTTAATATAGCAAAATTCATTTTCTGCTGTATTTGTGAGTAGTTTTGCAAGCTTTGCAGGTGTGGAATTTGCAATGAATTCGGCAGCGGTAACGTTATTGAACATTTTTTCGGATAAGACAGATATCATTGAAAGGCTTGTTCCGCCAATATCAAAGAAATTGCTGTTTCGTCCTATGTCGGAGGTGTTTAACACTTTGCCGAAAAGTTTGCATATTTCCGTTTCTGTACTGTTTTCGGGTGCTTCAAAATTATTTTCGGTAATTGCATAAGTGATGGCAGACAAGCTCTTTCTGTCAAGCTTACCGCTTTGGTTTAATGGTAGCTTATCAAGAAAAGCAAAGCCTTGCGGTATCATATAAGAAGGTAATTTTTCTGCACATTTTTCTTTTATTGTTTTTGGGCTTTTTTCATCACCGCAACAATATGCAACAAGAATATCTGAATTGTTTTTGCTATCAATTAAAACTGCAACGGCTTCAATACCATCAATGTTTTTGATTGCGTTTTCAATTTCGCCCAATTCAATTCTTTGACCGTTGAGCTTGATTTGATTATCTATTCTGCCACAGAAAATAATCTGACCGTCTTCACGCCAATAGGCAAGGTCGCCTGTTTTATAAAGCTTACCTTCACCGAAAGGGTTATCAATAAATTTTTCAGCGGTTAATTGAGGATTGTTTAAATATCCTTGACCTACATTAGCACCACCGATACATAATTCACCTTTAACTCCAATAGGTACAAGTGTTGTGTTTTTATCAATAACGTACATCTGTGTGTTGTAAATAGGCTTACCAATGGGTACAGGGTCACAATCATCAGGCGTACAGTCATAATATGTTACGTCAACTGCACATTCTGTTGGTCCGTAAAGATTGTGTAATTTAACTTTTTCATAATCAAATAATTTATAGAATCTGCTTATAAGTGATGCACTTAAGGCTTCACCTGAAAGGAATACACGTTCTGCACTTTCAAATTTAAAGCATTCATCTTTATGTGATTCCAGATAGGTTATAAACAAATCAAACACAGATGGAACAAAGTGGAGGTGAGTAACCTTGTTTTCAAATACCTCATTAAGTATTTTTGAAGGAAGAAAATGCTCGTCAGGCTTTGATGCAGCAAGGTCGCCACCCAAAATTCCCCACCAGAATATTTCCCAAACACTAACGTCAAAGGTATAAGGTGTTTTTTGAAGAATAACACCATTTTCACTAAGGGGATATTTGTCGTGCATCCACAAAATACGGTTTATTGCAGATTTGTGACTTATTTTGGCGCCTTTTGGGTTACCTGTTGAACCTGAAGTATAAATAACGTAAGCAGTATCATTTTCGTTACAAGCATACGGTATTGGGTCTGAATTTGGTGCGCTATTAATAAAGCTTGTAACATCAATGTGTTTTTTGTTTACAAGTGAACAGTATTTATCCTGCACCAATACAACAGGAGAGTTACTGTTTTCAAGCATATATTCTATTCTATCTTGAGGATAATCCGGAGCAATAGGCATATATGCATTTCCACCACGAATAATTGCATAAATAGCGGCATACATTTCGATGCTTCTGTCGCAAATTACACCAATTACATTTTTTTTGTTATTTGTGTGTTTGCGTATTTCAACATCAAGCTGTTCTGTAAGAATTAAAAAATCACCGAAGGATATACTTTTTCCGTTAGCCTTTATGCATTGCTTATGTGCATTTTCCTTTGCAGTTTTCTCAAACAAACTGTAAAGAGTGCTGCCGGAGGGGATGTTGTATTCTGTGTGAGTGCTGTTCCATGTATTAATTAAATTGATTTCTTCTTCATTTATTACAGAAATATCTTTAAGTAAAATGTTGGAGTCAAGAGCCGTAGTAAGAATAGCTTTGTATGCACTGATAAATTTATTTATAGTTTCTTCTTTAAATAAATCGGTACAGTAATCAATCATAAGCACAACATCTGTGCTTCTCGGCATAACAGAAATATTTAAATCGCATTTTACGCCGGCTAAAGAAACAGGAAGAAGTTCTGCTTGTTCATCGGCAAAAGGAATATGTGTTATTGCTTCACTTTGGTATGCAAACATATAATTGAAAAGGGGATTACCGTTAGCAGTATTAAGCTCCAGTTTTGCAATAAGCTCACCTAACGGATAAGCTTGATTGTGTATAGCTTTTACAGAGTTGATACGTGTTTCCTGCATTAAATCATAAACAGTTTTTGTTTCTTGCAGGTCAGAACGCAGAGCAATAGTATTAACAAACATGCCGAGTGTTTTTAAAAATTTACTATTTCTGCCACTCATAGGCGTACCAACGCAAATATCTTTACTGCCTGAGAATTTTGAGAGAAGAATATTATAGCAACTGATATAATAAGCAAAAGGTGTAATGTTAAGTAAATGACATTTTGCGAGGATTTTTTCGTGTAATGTCATATCAATAAAGTTAAGAACAGATGTGCCGTTAAAGCTTTGTTTATCGGCTTTAGCAAAATCTGTCGGAAGCTCAGCCTTTTCGTAATCACCTTCAAACATTGAAAGCCAATACTCTTCCTCTTTTTCAGAAAATTCTTCAGTTATTGTAAAGTCACCGTATTGAAGTGGAGAGTCAGATAAGCTTCTGCCCATATATAGTTCATTAAGCTCTTTAAAGAAGACGGGAACAGATTCACCATCAACCATAATATGGTGAAAAACAAACATAACTGTGTTTTTGCAATATCCCACTCTCATAAGAGGAGCGGTGTTTAAGTCAAAAGCATAGTTGATTAAAGATATATCTTCATTTAAAAGAGGTGTAACAGAAATAGAAGCGGTTTCTTCTATTATCTGATATATTTTTCCGTTTCTGTTTTCAAAGCGTGTGCGTAAACTTTCGTGACGTGCAATTAATTTATTAATTGATTCTTCAAGTTTTTTTACATCTAAATTCTTAACCTTAAAGGCATATGGAATATTATAATGGGCAGAGTTTTCTGCCATAAGCTGAGATGTATACACTCGCATTTGTGCAGCAGTTGCCGGGAGTACAGAGTCATATACAGCCTTGCTGTTCAGATTTTCTTTTTTTGTTAATTTTGAAGCAAGTATTTTAAGGTCTGCGGCTTCAAAAATTGTTTTAACGTTAACTGTGTAGCCGTTTTCTTCAAGCTTTGCTACAAGCTCAATTGATTTAAGACTATCGCCGCCAAGGTCAAAGAAATTTTCAGCCATACTTAAGTTTTCTACGTGCAATATTGACTCTACTACTTCACGAATCAGTTTTTCTTCATCATTTTGCGCAGCAATATATTCGGTAGTTGTACCAATGTTGTTTGTATCAATTTCAGGCAAAGCATTTCGGTTTGCTTTTCCACTGGCGGTCATGGGCATTTTTTCAAGATGAGTGAAAATATGAGGCACCATATATTTTGGCAGGATGTTTTCAAGCTTTGAACGCAATTCTTTAGCAGAATACTCTTTTCCTGTATAAAAGGCGCAAAGAAGCTGCCTGTCTTCATTGTCTTTACGTACAACTACAACGGCTCTTTCTATTTCTTCAATTTCTTGTAATACACTTTCAATTTCTCCAAGTTCTATTCTTAAGCCGCGGATTTTTACTTGAAAGTCTTTTCTGCCGAT
>JAZUMM010000248.1:0-9955 GCA_045603625.1 Acutalibacteraceae bacterium
TCGAAGATTTTATACAGTGCGGATTTTTGGTCAGCCAAGGCAAAAACGCAGCTAATCCTTTCGGATTGGCGAGTATTTTAACACAGGATGAACGGAAATCCGCCTGTATAAAACACGGTTCGGATAATTCCTTTCACCCTAGAAGAACGGAAAAATCAGGTTAAGTCTTTTTTAGGTGAAAAGGTAATTATTCATATAGACAGACCTGTGGGTTATGTTCATAAAAAAGAAGAGTATTCTCTGACCTATCCCATCAATTATGGGTTTATACCAAATGTTTTTGGTGGTGATGGTGAGGAGCTTGATGTTTACCTTTTAGGTGTGAGCGAGCCTGTAAAAGAATGTGAATGTAAAATAATTGCAATTGTTCATAGGCTTAATGATGTTGAGGATAAGCTGGTTGGTGTACCTGAAGGAAGGCAGTTTACAAAAGAGGAGATTGAACAAGCTGTTAAATTTCAAGAGCAGTATTATAATACAATGGTAGAGGTTTATTAATATAATTTTTAATTTCTTTTTGCTCCGTGTATCAAATGTACGCGGAGCTGATTTTTGTAAATAAATATTCTTGATTTACTTTTTCACAAATCGTATAATGTTATTAGGTTGGTGATACAATGGATACTTACTTTAACGAGATAACAAAAAGACCTCAAAAATCTGAGGGTAGCAGTGCTTTTGATAAAATTCCGTCAGGTGCAATAAGCGGTAATGGTGATTTGGGCATTGTTATTGATTACGATAAAAATGACCTTGTTATCCATATTTCTAAATGTGATTTTTGGAAATTTGTTAATACTGTTCATGGCGATGGCGGTATAAAGGCTGTTGGTGATTTGCGTATTTCCGGCATTGATACAGAAAGCTATAATGTTAAGCAGTTTTTTAATAAAGGTATTATTGAATGTACTTTCGGTAGTGTGCAAGCAGAGCTTTTTGTTTCGCCCGAAAATATTATTTGCTTTGAAATCAAAACACCTGTAACAGAGTCTGCTCACAAGGTTCAGATTGCTCTTCCCGATACGTGTAATTCTCACAATGAATTAACTGAAAATAACGGTGTAAAGTGCTGCGTTCGTAAGTTTTGTGGTGAAGATGTTTATCTTGAATCTGCTGTTGCAGTTTCGTTAAAAACCTTGAGTTCAGATGTTTGTGAAGGCTTCAATGTTGCTCGTTACTGTGTATCGGTTGTTACAAATTTTGATTCAGTTGATTATGTGAATAAATCTATTGAGCTTGCTTGTAGTTGTAATTATGAAATAAGCAAAAACAGTACAATTAACAAGTGGCAGAATTTCTTTTCTGCATCAAGGGTTACCCTTAAGGATAAAGAAATTGAAAGTTTTTATAATTCAAGCCTTTATTATTTAGCAAGCTGTATGGGCAACAAAAAGTTTCCACCCGGCTTATTTGGTAATTATATAACAGATGACTTTTTCCCTTGGGCAGGGGATTACCATATGAATTATAATTACGAGGCACCGTATTATTGCATTTTTACTGCTAATCATCCTGAGCTTTTTGATGGTTATATGGTACCCCTTAATGATATGCGCACAGAAGCAAGTCGTATGGCAAGGCTGTTTGGTTGTAAAGGCTATGCTTTGCCTGTCAGCTTTGGTCCTAAGGCTCTTGACGTTTACAGTCAGCCTGATTGTAAAGAGCACGGCATTCTTTTCCTCGGTCAGAAAAGTCACGCGGCATACGCTTGTGTAATTCCCATAATGCATTGGTTTTCAACCTATGATAAAGAGTATGCGCTTAATAATTATTATGATTTTATATTAAATACTGCTGCTTTCTGGGAAGTTTATCTTGTAAAAGAAAAAGGTAAGTATGTCATTAAAGGCGATGCTGCTCACGAAATACCGTATTATCGTGGTAAAAAATTCAGGTATCTTACTCATTTCGGTCAGGTAAATACCATAAATGCAATTAACTCCTTAGGTCTTGTAAAATTACTTTTTAAAGCAGTTTACGATATGTCAAAGGAGTTGAATCTCAATTCTCAAAAATATGCTTTGTGGGAAGATATAAATAATAATATGAGTGACTTTCCAACTTTTATTAAAAAGGGTAAAAAATGCTTCAGGTATTCAAGGTTCGGCATACGTTGGCGTAATGATAATACAGTAGGTCTCCAGCATATTTATCCTGCTTCACAGGTAGGTTTTGAGTCAGGCAACGAGCTTCTTAAAATAGCTCGTAATACATATTTCATAAATGATAGGCGCCTTGATGATAACGGCTCAAACTCTTATCTTCCTGCAGGCGCAAGAATAGGTGTTGATCCTGAATTTCTTATGGAGGGTATACGCCAAAATATTAAAGAATTTAGTGCTCCGAATAAGCTTTTCCGCCATTATGGTGGCGGTATTGAGCATCTCACAACAATTCCCGCAACAATAAACGAGATGCTCTTGCAAGGCTATGAGGGCGTTATCAGGCTTTTCCCTTGTTGGAATAAGGCGGAGGATGTTTCTTTTGAAAATCTTCGTGCAGACGGTGCTTTTTTGGTTTGTGCAAAATTGGAGAATGAAACAGTTACCGCCTTTAAAATTAAAAGCCTGGAGGGCAGACGGTGCACTGTTGAAAGCGGTAATGTTAAAAATGTGATGTGTAACGGCGAAAAAATTCTCTTTACCAAAAATAACGGTGTTATTACCTTTGAAACACAAAAAGGTGCAGAATATGTTTTGATTTAAAAGGAAAGTGAATAGTAATATGAAAGAAATTAAGTGTCCTAATTGCGGCGAAATTTTTCAGGTAGATGAATCAGGCTATGCTGCAATTGTTCAACAAGTACGTGATAGTGAATTTAACGCAGAGCTTTCCAGACGTTCAAAGGAGCTTGAACAACAAAAAGCAAGCGACCTTGCAATTATTCGTATGGAAAATGAGCGAGAGCAGGCTAACGCCTTAAATAAAAAGGCGAGCGAGCTTGCTGAAAAGGATAAACAAATAGCTGAGCTTAAAGCAAAAATCAATGCTAATGATTTAGAAAAGTCATTGGCAGTTACCGAGGCTGAAAAACGAAAGGAAAAGGAGCTTTTAGAAAAAAATACCGAAATTATTGAGCTTAAAGGTAAGCTGGAAAGTAAGGTTGCCGAAATTAAGTTGACAGAAGCTAATCTGAAAGAAAAATACGACAGTCAGCTTAAGGATAAAGATGAGCAGATTGCCCATCTCAGAGATTTCAGGGCTCGTCAGTCTACCAAAATGGTTGGCGAAAGCCTTGAACAGCATTGTTTTAATCAGTTTAACAGTATAAGAATGACTGCCTTCCCTGAGGCTTATTTTGAAAAAGATAATGATGCAAAAACAGGTAGCAAGGGCGACTTTATTTTCAGAGAAGCTAAGGACGGAACAGAGTTCATTTCTATTATGTTTGAAATGAAAAACGAAAATGAAACAACTGCAACAAAGCATAAAAATGAACATTTTTTCAAGGAGCTTGATAAAGACAGAAATGAAAAAGGGTGTGAATATGCTGTTCTTGTTTCAATGCTTGAAATGGATAATGAATATTATAACAACGGTATTGTAGATGTTTCTTATAAATATCCTAAAATGTACGTTGTAAGACCGCAGTTCTTTCTTCCTATTATTTCTCTTTTGCGAAATGCCGCGCTTAATTCCTTACAATATCAGCAGGAGCTTCAGGTTGTAAGAAATCAACAGTTGGATATTATAAATTTTGAAAATAATATGAATGTTTTCAAAGATGGTTTTGCTAAAAATTATGAGCTTGCAAGCCGTAGATTTAACGAGGCAATTGCAGAAATAGATAAATCAATTGCCCAGCTTCAAAAGGTTAAGGATGCTTTAACCTCTTCAGAGCGTAATTTGCGACTTGCTAATGATAAGGCGCAAGATTTATCAATAAAAAAGCTCACCAAAAACAGCCCTACCTTAAAGGCAATGTTTGATGAGTTAAAAAAACAAGAATAATTTATATAAGCAAAAAAGGTAGTTGTAAATTAAAGTTACAACTACCTTTTTGTTAATTAATATTGCTTGATATATTTTAAAAAGGCTTTAACCTCTTTGTTTTTGTCAAAACAAATTTCAATTTTGTTTGTTTTGATTGTAGGAAAACGGCAAATTGCTTTGTTGCCGATTGTTGAGCCCTTGTAAACAGTTATGGCTTCTCCGTAAGGATAAGGGTAGGCTTTTATTTCAAATTCTTCAATTTCTTCGTTATTAATTTTTTCTGTTAGTATAACGTGGTTTATAAGCTGAAGCTCAGCTTCAAGGGTGATTTTTTTGTTCTCTGAGGTTTGCTTGCATTTAATAAAATCTGAAAAATCATTTTTGATTCTCTTGCCAAATTCAAGCAAAGCCCTTTTATCCTCTTCCGGTAATTTACCTCTGCGGTCAGGGCCGATGTTAATAAGCAGGTTTGCTCCTCTTCCCACAGAGTAGTAGTAAAGACCCATAAGCTCATCAAGTGTTTTTACCGTGTGAGCATCGTTTTCGCTGAAAAACCAATTTTCCTGTCGCATACGGCAGTCACATTCACCGGGAAGAAATTTTGTTTTTTCTAAGGCATCCTTTTCTTTCGTGTTTATAGAAAAATCAAGAGCATTAACCATTAACTTGTTGTTTAACGGTGCAATACCGGCTTCGTTACCAATCCATCTTGTGTCAGGGTCCCACATATTAAAAATAAGAATTTGAGGCTGACATTTTCTTATTTCTGCAACAATTCGTTTTGTGTCATATTGGTGACCCTCGCTACCGCAACCGTCAAACCAAAGGTAATCAATTTTGCCGTAATTGAGTAACAATTCTTTTATTTGGTTTATAAAATAATCATCATATTCCTTGCCGTTCATTTGTACAGAGCCGAATTGTGCAGGGGAATAGTATAAGCCGATTTTAATATTATATTTACGGCAGGCTTCAACATATTCCCTTACAACGTCACCGTTGCCGTTTTTCCAAGGAGTGTTTTTGACAGAGTATTGAGTGTATTCAGATGGCCAGTTAGCAAAGCCGTCGTGGTGCTTGCATACAAAAACAGCATATTTTGCACCTGCTTCGTAAACTGCTTTTATCCAGTCGTCGCAGTTTAATTCTGTGGGATTAAAGGAACTCAGCTCCATAGGCTTCATATCCCAGTCCTTGTGACCTTCATTAAAGGTGCGTATGCCAAAATGAAAAAACACACCAAATTCCCAACTTAAAAAATCAAGCTGTTCTTTTTTTATCATCGCACAATCAACTCCTGCTTTTTATAGAATAATTATAGCATAAATGACTAATTAATCAAGTAAGTACATTGTGTGAAAATTTCAAAGGGTTTCTTTTGTGAGCATTGAAATATTGCAAGCACCATATTAAAATGAAATCGTTCGCGATGCTCACGATGAAATCCAAGCAAGCTTGGATGAAATCTTCAGCCTATGGCTTCAGATGAAATTAAATCCGTCTTTATATCCTAACGAAGTCGGATTTCATCACGTAGTGATTTCATCCACGTTAGTGGATTTATTCCGTCTGCAAAGACGGATTTAGTTGAAAAGGACTTAAGATTTGTATCAAATCTTAAGTCCTTTTCTGGTGGAGATGATGGGAGTCGAACCCATGTCCGAAAATCTATTCCCGAAACTTTCTACGAGCGTAGTTTATCTTTTGAAATTCCCTCAGCTTAACGCCGATAAACAGGCTTTAAGCTTTGGTAGCCCTTTAATGCGTGATAAAGTACAAGGCTATCCTTTATTCACGTGCACCGCTAAATGACGCTCTTATCCAAGTCGCGGTAGTCTCGGTAAGAACGGCAGCTGACTTAAGCAGCTGCTAAAACTGTTTTATTATTGTCAGTTATTTTTAAGTTTGTGGTTTTTAAAGCGGTACCACGCCTCTGCTCGCTTATAACAGTTCAAAATCCCCGTCGAAATCCTTTCATCCCCGGATTTTAACTTATACTGATAACCACATTTGTATTATCATCTGCAACAACGTTAAGTATTTCACCTGTTGCACCGTTTTCTACAAGCGTGAGTATTTCATCTAATTGAATGTTATCAATTGTATTGTTTCCTAATATACCTGAAATACCATTACCTATTTTAGCAAATTTCTTAATCATTGCCAAGGGCAGGGAAACATTTACCGGATTTTGACCGGGCTTCAAAACATTGATATTGATTTTGAGATTGCTTGTATCAATATTTACAGCTTGATCAGGTTTAGGAGCCTCTTTTGACTTACCGGTTAAAAGCTCGTCGGTAGTTATTCCTAAAATATCTGCAATTTTAGGTAAAAGCTGAATATCAGGGCAAGAAATATCATTTTCCCATTTGGATACTGCCTGAGGGGTAACATCAAGCATCTGCGAAAATTCTTCCTGTGTATATCCGCATTTTTTTCGTCCGTCAGCAATACGTTCACCTAATGTAGAGGTTACGGTATTTGCTTCTTCAGAAATATGTATTTCTTTTTCTTCGTTTTTTCTTTTAAATATAGACATAAATCATTTCTCCTTTTTGGCTGAGCCGTTTTTTTAATTAAATTGTAGTGGAGAATGTAAAAAAAGTGAACGTAACATTGGTTGAAACGTGTTCTTTTTTGTAAACTAATGGTTGTAAACATTAAAAAAGAACTAAACCTACGGTTGAATTATCTGTTATATTCCTTAACAGCACGCTCAATGTTCCTTTGTGCATCACGTTTTGCTTCGCTTTCACGCTTATCATAATTCTTTTTACCTTTGCAAAGACCGATAAGCATTTTTGCTCTGCCTCTTTCATTAAAATAAACTGAAAGGGGAATAAGCGCGCAGCCCTCCTGTTTAACCTCGCCCATAAGCTTCATTATTTCTTTTTTGTGAAGAAGAAGCTTTTTTGGTCTTAATGGGTCTTTGTTAAAACGGTTACCTAATTCATAAGGTGAAATATGTATGCCGTTTGCAAGCATTTCGCCATTAACAACGTTGCACCAGGATTCTTTTAAATTGAGCTTGCCTGCACGTACAGATTTAATCTCCGTACCAAAAAGCTCAATACCTGCTTCGTAGGTTTCAAGAACAAAATAGTCATGGTAAGCTTTTTTGTTCTGTGCAACTGTTTTGTGCTCTTGTTTAGCCACAACTATTCAGTCCTTTCTTTTTTATAATTCGCTTCTGCCCGAAAGTGCTCTCATAAGAGTAACATCATCGGCATATTCAATATCCGCGCCAACAGGTATGCCGTAAGCAAGCCTTGTAACCTTTACGCCGAAAGGCTTAATTAGCTTACTTATATACATCGCAGTTGTATCGCCTTCAATAGTAGGATTGGTTGCCATAATTACTTCGTTGATTTCACCTGAAGCAGCCCTTTCAACAAGACTTTTTATTGTAAGCTGGTCAGGGCCGATATTGTTCATTGGTGAAATTGCACCGTGAAGAACATGGTATACACCTTTAAATTCTCTTGTTCGTTCCATTGCAAGAACATCTCTTGGTTCTTCCATAACACAAACTGTAGTGTGGTCCCTGTTAGGGCTTGCGCAAATCGGGCAAAGCTCATTTTCCGTAAGATTATGGCAAAGGGAACAATGGTGAATTTTCGTGTGAGCGTCTATTATGGCGTCAGCAAATTCCTTTGCTTGTTCATCAGTTAAATCTAACACGTGAAAAGCCATTCTTTGAGCAGTCTTTCTGCCTATTGATGGGATTTTTTGAAACTGTTCAATCAACTTCTCAAGTGCGGCTACATCGTATGCCATATCAGAAACCAAAGCCTGCAGGAAGACCAAGGCCGCTTGTTACGCTACCCATTCTTTGTTCCATTGTGTCAATAGCCTTGCGGATTGCTTCGTTAGTTGCAGCCATAATCATATCTGAAAGAATTTCAACATCATCAGGGTCAACAACGTCAGGTTGGATTTTAACTTCAAGTACTTCGTGTTTGCCGTTTACTTTTACTTCAACTGCACCGCCGCCTGCACTTGCAGAGTACTCTGCCTCTTCAACTTCAGCTTGTGTGCGAGTCATTTCTGCCTGCATATCCTGAAGCTTTTTCATCATTGCTGCTTGTGAGTTTCCGCCTTGATTAGGAATTCTTGCTTTCATTATATTTTACCGTCCTTTTTTATTTTTTATTCTTCAACGAAGAAATCAATTTGATGTTTTTTTAGTTTAGAAATAAATGTGTCAATAGGTTCCGCTCCCTCTTCAACTGCCGGAGAAGAGCCATCGTTATATAATGCAGGCTTAAGATTTTCACCTGTTGCTCTCATTAATGCAGTAGCAATTGCATCATAGTTATCTTTGATTTTAAACATCTGCGGAAATACAGTGTTTTTTGCTTTAATAAAAATTGTGTTACCTGCTCTGTATGCCGTTGAACCCATAAGCATAGGGTGAAGGGGTTTATTAATTAATGCAAGCTGGTTTAAGGCATTTTCCCAGGATGCAAAAGGTAAAGCATTGTCGCTTTCGTTTACAATACCTGTATCCACGGCTTTTTTTGGTTGTTCGTGAACAACTTCTTTTACAGTTGGTGCCTCAGGCTCTGTATAAATTTCCGTTGGAATATCTTCTATCGGTTCTGCCTTTTCCTTAGTAAAAGGTACCTCTTCAATATCCTCAATAACAGGTATTACAGGTGCTTCTGTTCGTATTACAGGTTCTGTAACCGGTTCAGGTTTAGTAATAACATCTGTATTGACTTTAATTCCTTGAGCTTTTAAAAGCATTATTTGTGCTTCCAGCTCATCAATACGTCTGATAAGTGCACTGTTATCGGTAGAAAGAGCAGGGGAACAGAGCCTTATAAGAACTGCTTCTGTCTGTGCTCTTTGGTGTGCACTGTATTTTAACTGTGAAGCTTCTTTACAAAGTGTTTCCATAATGTAAAGAATTGTGCCGTTTGTAATTTTTTGCGCATTATCCTTGTATCGCTCTAATTCTTCAGGTGTGCAGACAATGAATTTTTCAGGATTTTTTGTTGTTTTTGCCATCATAATGTTCCTGAAATGGTTTACAAGCTCGCTCATAAGTCGTTCCATATCACAAGAAGAGGAGTGGAGCCTGTCTATAATATTAAGAATTGTAGAGCTGTTTTCTGAAAGAATAGCATCTGATAATTCAAAAAGATAATCTTTACCTAAAAGACCTGCGGCATTGCTTACTGTTTTAATAGTTATCGGCTCGTTGTAGCCTGCGCATTGGTCAAGTATTGAAAGTGCATCTCTCAATGCACCGTCAGAAACTCGCGCAATAAGTAAAGCTGCTTCTTCGGAAAGCTGTAAGTTTTCGTTTGTTGCAACGGTCATAAGCCTTGCAGCAATATCTTCTGAAGGGATTCTTCTGAAATCAAAGCGCTGGCATCTTGAAAGAATAGTTGCAGGAAGCTTCTGAACTTCCGTTGTTGCAAGTATAAAAAGAACGTGAGCAGGCGGCTCCTCAAGAGTTTTTAAAAGTGCATTGAAAGCACCTGAGGAAAGCATATGCACCTCGTCAATAATATAAACCCTGTATTTAGCAGCAGCAGGTGTAAAGTTTACCTCTTCACGTAAATCACGTATATTATCAACACTGTTGTTACTTGCTGCGTCAATTTCTGTAACGTCAAGAATTGAACCGTCGTCAATACCTCGGCAAATTTCACATTCGTTACAAGGATTGCCGTTTTGAGGATTAAGACAGTTTACTGCTTTTGAGAGAATTTTTGCACAAGAGGTTTTGCCGGTTCCTCGTGAACCGGTAAAAAGATATGCGTGTGAAAGGCGACCTGTTGAAATTTCGTTCTGTAACGTATCTGTTATATGGTTTTGTCCGGATACATCGGTAAATACCTGTGGTCTCCACTTTCTGTATAAAGCTCTGTACAAATTTCTCACCTCATATAAAAATTGCGCTCAACTCGGTCACACAACGAGCAGGCGGACTGTGGCGCACAGGACGGTCCGCTTAATGCTGCTCGGTTCCCCGCCTGACATGGTTCACGGTGCCCCGTCGCACAGG
>JAZUMM010000249.1:0-18937 GCA_045603625.1 Acutalibacteraceae bacterium
ACTTTAATTATGATAAGTAAACATTAAAAGTTATTTATTTGTCAAGGTGAGAGGTACTGTTTATGTAACTGAAAATAACATCACCGTAAGAGTTAGTGCCTTTTTTATAAACGGTGATTTTTGTAACTCCCGTGTTATTAAAATCTAAATCAAAAACAGGGCACGAGGTAAAGCCCATAAGATGAAAAACTATATATGTAATAAATGCGCCGTGACTGACAATTGCTATTTTTTCGCCTTGTGAAAATCTGCTTTTTAAATAGTCAACAGTCTTTTGTGCTCTTTCAAAAAGTCCTTTTTCATCCTTTGCGGAGGTATGGCACATTAAACCGTCAACATTTTCAGAATTTTTTGCAATAATAGCAGAATCGTTGATTGTATGTATAAGGTCAAGTGTTGTGGAATATTCATCGCGTACACCTGCCTCTGTAAGAAGAGGAAGAATTTCAAGTGCAGGTGGATTTGCTTGCTTTTTTAATATTTCGGTAGCCGTATGAACTGCTCGTAACAAGCCGCTTGAAAATACGTTTGTAAGAGGTGCGTCCTTTAAAAATTCTGCAACCTTTTGTGCTTGCAAAACGCCTGTTTCTGTAAGTAGAGGGTCCTCTGCTTCAAATACGGAAAGTACAGCTTCCTCTGAAGAGCGAACGTTTCCCTTGCTTTGACCGTGACGGATTAAATATATTTCCATTTCGATTATTCCTGCCATAAAATCACCTCGCATATATTATATATTTCCTTGTTTTACCTGTCAAATCTAATATTGTAGCATTTGACAGGCTGTATATAAAAATAGTATAATGTAAGGAAATTGTTGTTTGGAGGCAAAGATAATGAAGAAAGTATTTGGCATTGTTTTGAGCGTTGCTATACTCCTTTCATGTGTGCCCGTTGTTTTGACAGATGCAGCGGATTCAGTTATAGAAATTTGTAATGGTGAAAGTGAAATTATTACGGAAAAGATATATCTTCAGGAATATCGTACATATAATCTTCAGGCTTTGGTTCCCATAATAAATGATGATGGCACGGTAAGTGTTCAAGCACCACCGGCAGACACTAGTGTCTGCTGGGAAAGTAATTTGCCTCTTCTTGCAAATGTTGATGAAACCGGTAAGGTTACCGCTTATGATTTTTCTAAGCGGGCGGTTATTCAGTTGTGGATAGATGAAAACATAAAAACCATTCCGATTGTTGGTGAATCTACTGCAAATGCGATTTGGAATGTGCTGGATTCAAGTGGTATTGACCTTGATAATACAGATACAGATACGATTGTATCTATTGTAAGTACGGTTGCAGGTGAGCAGCTTGGCGAATCCTTAAGAACGTATCTTGACAATATGAATGTAGAAATTACCGCAACTCTTTATGATGAACAAGGTAATGTACTTGGTTCTGATACAGTTGAATTTGTTATTGAAAAAAGTTTAGTGGCATCTGTTGCACCTACGGGAGTTCATATTACAAATAAAAAGAATGTACCTACAATTGTTGCGGTAGGTGCAACTGTTCAGTTATATGGGGTATGTACGCCCGTAAGGCTTAATCAAGGTGTTAAATGGGTTGTGGAAACAGGGCTTGTTGATGCAACGTCCAATGAGTATGCCTCTGTAAGTGAAACAGGACTTGTTACCTTTTTGTCTCCCGGTACTGTAACAATAAAGCTCCTTCCTCAAAGTACCATATACGGGTTGTTTTCAGATACAATTACCTTTACTGTTTTAGATAAATCTCAACTTCCTGTGGAAAGCTTTAGTATTTCGGGCGAAACTTCTGTATCAGAGGGCGGAAAAATTCAACTTTCTGTTGTTGATGTTGTTCCTGCGGGTGCATATCAGGGTGACCTTGTGTGGTCAAGTGATAATACGTCTGTTGCCGTGGTTGATGAAAGCGGCGTTGTAACCGGTCTTGATGGTGGCACTGGACTTACATACTCAAAAACAGTAAATATAACTGCAACAATGGGCGGTATTTCAAAAGAAGTTGAAATTAAAGTAACACGTCCGATTATTGCAAATATCTCTTCTGTAGAAATAACGGGCGACAGTGCTATCGGCATAGGTAACAGTAGTTCTTATACTGCAACTGTCTTTCCTGAGCGTCTTAACAACTCATCATCTGTTTCAAGAGAATGGGGATACGTGGATGCAGCTACGGGTGAATACGTTTCTGCAAAAAATGTTTCAGTTGAAAATGCGGTTGCACGTGTTTCGCCTGATGGTACGGTTACAGCTTTAGGTTCAGGTGTAATAACAATTTATTGTAAAGCAGAGTATAATTCAAGCAGTATAGTTAGCACGTTTTCAATTGTTTGTGGTAAGGCAATAACTGATTTTGTTATAACAGGAAGCACGTCAATAAAGGAATGTGAAAGAAGTCAGTTAGGTATAAGTGTTGTTGCACCTGCAGATTATGAGCCTTCGTTACTTGATTCAGTGGTGTGGACAGTCAGCGATGATTCTGTTGCCACAGTAAATGAAAACGGTGTTCTTCTTGGTAGAGATGCCGGTGGTCGTTCAGGCTCTTCAAATAAAACAACAGTTGTAACAGCTACTGTTTCAGGTGTTTCAAGAAGTATTACAATAACAGTTACAGGACAAGGACTTATTGCTATTAATAAATATTCTGATGGTGAAATAGATGGTAACGATTGTGTTATTGTTGATCTTCCCCGTCAATATTCCATTAAAACTTATCCTGAAAGAATAAACCAGACCTCAACATATTGGGGTATTCAGACAAATGGTGGCGGAGCCCCATGGTCTGCTTCACAGACATATGATGGTAACAATAGAAATGTAGAAAATGATATTGCAAAAATAAGTGATGATGGTATTGTAAGCGGTAAAAAAGCAGGTAATACTGTTATTTACGGCTATGCAAAAAATCTGCTTTCAACTTATATTGAGGTTAAAAGGGAAATAGATGTTATTGAGATTGTTCCGGTTAGTATTACTCTGAAGGAGCCTGATAAAACAACATATATTGAGGGAACAACTCAACTTGATCTTTCAGGTATGGAGGTTTACCTTAATTATTCAAGAGAAGAGGTTTCCAAATATTATCCTGATGCAGACGAGTATACCGATGCTCAACTGACAGCTCAGGTAACAGATTTTACCGTTAGTGAATTAAATACAAATGCTCTTGATATGCAACAGTATATTATTGTTTCGGTAACAAGAGCCGGCAAAACAATGAATGCAGTTTTTCCTGTTATTATAGAGTCTAAAAAAGTAGAGTCGCTTACTGTAACTCACGATAAAGCATTTTATATGGAGGATGAGGAAATAGATTTTTCTTCTCTTAAGGTAGTTGCAAATTATCTTAATACTGAAAGCGAAGAAATTACAGACTACATTATTGATGAAACATCATATAGTAAAACCTTGTATGATGTTGAACAAAATGTCAGGGTTACATATACTCATGCGGGTAGAGAGGTTGAAGCCTTTTTCCCTATAACAATATATGGTTACCCTGTTGTTACTGTGGAAAGTAATGGTGAACTGAATCAGTGGAATAGCGATACAGTTTGCTTTACTCTTTCAAGCACTCATATAGTGGATGGAGTTACTTTTTATTACAGGTACCGTAATGCTTCCAATTGGATAACTATTTCTTCAAACGAATGTTATTTTTTTGAAAATCAGACTCAGGATATTTGCTTTCGTGCCGTAAATAGCGTAGGCATACAAAGTAAAGAAACAGATTTTTACAGTGTAAAAATTGATAAAGTTTCACCCGAGTTTACCTTAACAAAGGAAAATTCGAATATAACAAATCAAGATTATGATATTTATGTAGATACAACTCAGATTGGCATTTCCGGAATTAAAACACTTACCGTTAACGGAGTGGAGGCAGATATTGAAAAAATGTCGTTTACTGTGTCAAGTAACGGTGAGTATAGGGTTGTTATGACTGCAGGTAATAACCTTACATTTGAAAAGACAATTATTGTAGATAATATAGATAAACAGGTGCCCGCAGTTACAGGTATTACGCTTTCACAAGCTGATGAATATGCACCGTCCAGAAAAGAAGAAGGCGAATTCGGTTTATATTATAGCGATGACGTTATTGCAACGGTAGATGCAGAGGATAGCGGAGTTGCAGGCGTAGATTATCTTGAGTATCGTATTGTGGATGAAAGCTACCAGCCTGTTTCTCAATGGACTAAAATCATGCAAAACGAAACAGGTGTTTGCACCGTTCAATTTAAAGGTTATTTTGAATTTGTTGCCGTTGATAAAGCAGGTAACAGGTCATCATCTCTTTATTCTGACGGCTTTACAAGAGATTCCGTGAAGCCTGTAATATTAACGGTTAATCCTACTTGCAACGGAAAAGAATATACAAACGATGTCTGGGCAGATGATGTGGTTGAGTTTACTCCTCAGGCAGATGCCTTTTCCGGTGTGTATGAAATACAATATAACATAAACGGTGGTGAATTCCGTAAACTTGAAACAGAAACCATTCAGGTGCTTGAAAATGGCACAAGCGTTTACGGATTTAAAGCAATATCGTATTCAGGTTTGGAAAGCGACGTTTATGAATATACAGTAAAAATTGACCGTGAAGCACCATTTATAAGGGTGGATTTTGAGGGTACATTCGGTAGATGGACAAATGAGCCTGTTAAGTTTACCTTAGGAACCCTTACTGAATGTCCATCTGGCTGTACATATTATTATGACTGTGGTAATGGTTGGGTTGAGCTTGAGTCAAATGTTGCCGTTTTTACCGAAAGTACAAATGCTTATTATCGTTTTAAAGCGGTAAATGGTGCAGGGCTTGAAAGTGCTCCCTCTGACTCATATCTTGTAATGATAGATAACGTTACACCTAATGCTCAGATTGTTTACGGTAATACTGAAAAAACAGATATGCCATATAGTATTAATGTTATGCCTATAACAGGTGAAGCGGGTACACTTAAAGTGTATTTTGACGGTCAGGATATTACCGATACCTTAAGCTTTACGGTAAAGGAAAACGGAAGATATATGATTACAATTATTGGTAATAATATGCTTTCTAATACTATTGCCGTTGAGGTTAACAATTTTAGTAATTATCCTACTTCATCTTTTACTTATGAAGTGATTGATGACAAAAGTATAAAAATAACAGGTATAAATACTCAGGTTAAAAATGTAACAATTCCTTTTGAGATTGATGGCTATCGTGTGGTAGAAATCGGGGATAATGCATTTAACGGCAACTGTAATATTGAATCTGTTAATGTAGCAGTTACCGTTGAAAAAATAGGGGCAAACGCCTTTGCGAATTGTTCATCTCTTCAAAAAGTGATTTTGTGTAGGGAAATTACAGCTTTTTCTGAAAATGTATTTGAAAACTCAGACAACGTTGTGGTATACTGTTATGCGTCATCTGTTGCGAAGGATTACGTGGATGAATACGGTCTTATGTATGAGCTTCTTGATATTGAACCTGTCGGTACAACACTTATTAACGACGTTGCAGATATTATAATTACTCAGCAAACATGTAAAACAAATGTCTCTGAAATTATTTCTGCTGAAGGCTATAACGTTATAACCGTTCCTTCCTATATGGTAGGTGAGGTGCAATACTTAGGCACCGGTTCAATTTTTTATCTCTTTGAAGATGGCAGACTCGCTGCAACCTATACGCTCGTTCTTTTAGGAGATGTTAACGGAGATAGTGTTGTCAACGCCATTGATATTACCTTGGTTTACCGGGCTAAAGAAGAAAAAATTGTTCTTAACGATGCATATTTTTTAGCAGCAGATATTAATAATGACGGCGTTATTGATGATGCTGATTATCAACAAATTCTTTATTATGCAGTAAGATGAAGGAGATTTTATGGAAAAAATAGCACCTTTATTCAGTCTATTAAGCTTATTATCAATGATTTTTGCAGCCCTTGTAAAAGGCAAAAAGATGAAGCTTATTCTTTTTCTTGTGTGTTGCGGTAATATTTTTGGCGCAATTGCCTTTTTACTTGAAGGTACGGGTATTGAGGGCGCGGCATCTTGTTTTTTTGGCGGATTTGTTACCATAGTAAACTTCTTTTTTGAAGTAAAAAACAAAAAGGTTCCCAAACCGCTTACCTTTGTGTATGCCATAGGCTTTACATTAATTAATATTGCGGTGAATTTTGTGAGCGGCGGATTTGAAAATCCCGGCAAAATTGACATTGCCTGTTTAGTACTTGCAATAGTTGCTTGTTGGATGTTCTGTATGTGCATCGGTCAGGAAAACGGCTCAAAATACCGCTTTTGGACAATTCTTAATATGTCCTTGTGGTGTGTTTATGATGTTCTTACAGGCTCTTACAGTGTTCTTGTCAGTCATGTTCTTCAGCTTGTGTTTCCAATGGTGGGCAAGGTCCTTTTCGACAGAAAAAAAGAAGACAAGGAAAACAAATAAATTGAATATAAATAAATTAATGAAATGCAACGATTTTCGTTGTGTTTCATTTTTTTGTATGCTAATATATAAATAATGATTTTTCGCAAAAGGAGTAAAAATTATGTCTGAAAAAGTAATTTTAATTCTGGTAGACGGTATGCGCCCCGACGGTATGATGCAATGCGGTAATCCGTTTGCTCAAAAGCTTATTGAAAAAAGTACTTATACACTTAGTGCTCAAACAGTTATGCCTTCTGTTACACTTCCGTGTCATATGTCATTATTTCATAGTGTAGACCCGCAACGTCACGGCATTTTAACAAATACATACGTACCTCAGGTTCGCCCTGTTAAAGGTATGTTTGACGTGTTTGAAGAGGATGATAAAAAGTGTGCATTCTTCTATACATGGGAAGAACTTCGTGATTTGTCACGCCCTGACCATATTCACACAGCCCTTTGTATTAATCAACATATGCAAGCGGATACAGATATTAAAATTACCGATGCGGCCATTAAGTATATAAACGAAGAAGCTCCTGACTTTTTGTTCCTTTATCTTGGCGAAACAGATGAGGTTGGCGGTCACGATTGCGGTTGGATGAGCGAGCAATATATGAAGAGTGTAAGCAAGGCACTTTCCTGTGTTGAAAAGCTTCAGAATTCAGTTAGCGACGATTACACAATAATTTTATGTGCAGACCATGGCGGTCACGACAGAAGTCACGGCTCCGATTTACCTGAGGATATGACTATTCCTGTTGTTTTTTGCGGAAAAGCCTTTGAGCAGAATAAAGAAATTTCAGATGTTTCCATAAAAGATATTGCAACAACAATTGCATCACTTCTTGAGGTTAAGCCTGCAAAAGAATGGGAAGGTAAAGTAATTAAATAAGGCAAGGTGATTTTATGAGATTATCTACAACAAGCGGTGAATTGGCGAAGTTTTTCGGCTTTGAAAAAGCAGTTGATATCTTAGCAGCTGCCGGTTACGATTGCATTGACTTTTCGCAATTTGATGAGTACGTTTACGCTCGTGAATACAGTAAAGATTTTTTTATAAACTTACGTAAATACGCAGAGGATAAGGGCTTGTGCTTTAATCAGTCTCATGCGCCTTTTGGTTCTTCGTATGTTGATGAGAACAAAACAAAAAAGCGTTTTGAGGAAATTACAGAGGGCATTAAAAGAGCTTCGTACCTTGGTATTGAAAATATTATTGTTCATCCTTGTCAGCATCTTACTTATGCTCAAGAAGGTAACCCTGAAAAGCTTTTTGAATATAATATGGAGTTTTACAAAAAGCTCATACCATATTGTGAAGAGTACGGTATAAAGGTAGCTCTTGAAAATATGTGGCAGCACACAGGTATGATTAACCATTCAACCTGCTCAAGACCTACGGAATTTAAAATGTATTTAGATGAGCTTAATAATGATGCGTTTGTTGCTTGTCTTGATATTGGTCATGCAGCACTTGTCCGAGAAGATATTCCTGATTTTATAAAGACGTTAGGTAATAAATACCTTAAATGCCTTCACGTACACGATGTGGATGGCACAAACGATTCACACACATTGCCTTATTACGGCGTTATAAATTGGGAAAGTGTAATGAAGGCTCTTGCAGAGATTGATTATAAAGGCGACCTTACCTTTGAGGCAGACAATTTCCTCAGGAATGTTCCTCAAGACCTTTATGCTGATAGTGAAATTATGATGGCAAAGGTCGGCAGACATCTTATAAATATTTTAGAACAAAACAAATAATCAGGTGATATTATGATGGATAAATACGCACGCTTCAGGTTTCAACCCTGCCTTCCTTTAGGTAAAGACGGTAAAAGGGTTACTGCATCAGAGGAGCATATTGCTCTTTCAAGAAAAGCAGCAGGCGAAGGCATGGTGCTTCTTAAAAACGAAAACAAAGCCCTTCCTTTATCAAAAACAGAAAAGGTAGCACTTTTCGGTAAGGCAACTATTGAATATATTAAAGGCGGTGGCGGTAGCGGTGACGTTCATTGCCCGTACATCCGCAATATTTATGAAGGCTTTAAAATGAAAGGTGTACAGGTTTATGAGCCTCTCGTTGATTTTTATAAAAAATACGTTGAAGAAGAGAGTGTAAATATTCCTTCTCAGAAAGAAATTGATGCAGTTTGGGATATTGTTAATGCTAATGACTTTTTCACAATAATTGAAGAATTAGATAACAAAAACAGAGATGAGGTAACCTACGAAACCTTTGCAAGCATGCACGTTAAAGAAGCAAAGGTGCCTGATGAATTAATTAAAAGCTCTGCACAATGGGCAGAAACCGCAATTGTTACCATAAGCCGTTTTTCTGCAGAGGGTGTAGACCGCAGAAATCAGGGCGGAGATTATCTTCTTTCAGATTTGGAAAAAGATTTACTTAATAAAGTAACAAACCTTTTCAAAAAGGTTGTTGTTATTATAAACTCAGGCGGACCGGTTGACTGCGAATTTTTTGCTGAAAACCCAAAAATTCCTGCACTTCTTTACTCCTGGCAGGGCGGTATGGAGGGCGGTGCGGCAATTGCCGATATTCTTTACGGCGATGTATGTCCGTCAGGTAAGCTTGTAGATACAATCACAAAATCATACAATTACTATCCTTGTGTAGAAGATTTTCACGAGAGCTACGAATATTATAATTACACCGATGATATTTACGTTGGCTACCGTTATTTTGAAACTGTTCCCGGTGCAAAGGAATATGTGCGCTATCCCTTCGGCTTTGGTCTTTCCTATACAAGCTTTGAAATAAGCGGTAAGGCTTGTACTGAAAGTGAAGGTCAGATTGTAGCCGTTTGTACCGTTAAAAATACAGGAGATGTTGCAGGTAAAGAGGTTGTGCAACTTTATTATTCTGCACCGCAGGGCAAACTCGGTAAACCATCAAAAGAGCTTGCAGCCTTTAAAAAGACAAAGCTTCTTCAACCCGGTGAAAGTGAAACACTTGCCCTTTCCTTTAAGGTTAACGATATGGCAAGCTTTGATGATTTGGGCAAAATTCAAAAATCTGCTTACGTGCTTGAAGCAGGCGACTACACCTTCCATTTAGGCACATCTGTAAGAGATACAGAAGAATTATCCTTTAAATATACAGTTTGTGAAAACACAGTAACAGAGCAATGCTCCGATTGGTGCAAGCCCTTTAAGCTTCCCAAAAGAATGCTTTCTGACGGTAGCTTTGAAGAACTTCCTATGGGTGAAGAGCATTATTTTTACGGTATTAACGAGCCTGTAAAATCAACTGCACCTGAAAACGTTGTTATGTTTGATGAAATCGGTAAAACAATTTCATTAGATGATTTTATTGCTCAGTTTACACTTGAGGAGCTTATGGATTTTGTTGGCGGAAAGGAGCCCACAGGTGTTGCAAATACAGGCTGCTTTGGCGGTATGGCTCGCCTTAATATTCCGCCTATTCCTACAGCAGACGGTCCCGCAGGTCTCCGCCTTAATCCTGAAACAGGTATCCCCACAACTGCATGGCCTTGTGCTACACTCATTGCTTGCTCCTGGGACCCTGACCTTGCATACCTTGTAGGTGAGGATGGTGGCTCAGAAATAAGAGAAAATAATATCGGTATCTGGCTTGCTCCTGCTCTTAATATTCACAAAAATCCGCTTTGTGGCAGAAATTTTGAATATTATTCCGAGGACCCGCTTGTTTCGGGTAAAATTGCTGCAGCACAAATGCGCGGTATTCAGTCTGCAAAGGTAGCAGTTTCAATGAAGCACTTTGCTTGTAACAATAAAGAAGCAAACCGTATGGGCTGTGACTCACGTCTTTCTGAAAGAGCTCTTCGCGAAATTTATCTTAAAGGCTTTGAGATTTGTGTTAAAGAAGCAAATCCTTGGACCGTTATGTCATCATATAACCTCATTAACGGTCAACATACATCTGAAAGCTACGAGCTTCTTACAGGAATCCTTCGTGATGAATGGGGTTTCAAAAATATGGTTACAACTGACTGGGGCGTTAAAAATGACCCTGTTAAAGAGGTTAAAGCCGGTAACGATATGAAAATGCATGTTGGCTACCCTGAAGACCTTATGCAAGGCTACAAGAACGGTGACTTAACACGTGCTGACCTTGAGTTGTGTGTTAAAAGGATATTAGAAATGACACTCCGAATGTCCGAATAATTTGTGATATTTGGCGTCTGGCTTGATTTAGTCTGCTCGCAGTATCTGTATACAGCGTCGGGATGGCATTTCTTCGTTCTTCATCCAAATCTCACAAATTATTACCTCTCAGTAAGAGTGTGTGTTTGAAGTATATTTAGTCTGCTCGCAGTATCTTCATACAGCGTCGCATCCTGAATCTGCGCCATACATCCAAATCTCACAAATTATTACCTTTCAGTAAGAATGTGTGCTTGAGGTATATTTAGTCTGCTCGCAGTATCTTCATACAGCATCGCATCCTAAATCTGTGCCATACAACCAAATCTCACAAATTATTACAGTAGAGAAAAAATACTATGCACAATATACTGCACCTTGAAGTGTCAATCTGTTAACTCTACGAATCGTAGGTTGAAATATTTCTGTTTGTTCAGTTAAAATGATATAAGAAAGCAGGTGTTTTTATGTCATCAAAGGAATGTGGACAATTTATTGCTTTTTTACGTAAAGAAAAGAATCTTACGCAAAAACAGTTAGCAGAAAAATTAAAGGTTTCAGATAAAGCTGTTTCACGTTGGGAGACGGGTAAAGGGTACCCTGATGTTGATTTGTTGGTTAGTCTTAGTGCGTTTTTTGATGTAAGTGTGAATGAACTGTTGGCAGGTGTGCGGATTGAAAAAGAAAATTTATCCCAAATTGCCGAACAAAACGTACTTGGAGTTATACAAACAAAGGAAAAGGAAGTAAAGAAGAAAAAAGTGCAGATGATTATTATATCATTGCTTTTGTGTATCTCTCTTCTTCCCACGGCAACAATGACGTTTATATATTTTGTGGATAGTGCAGTCGCGGTTGCATCTACGGAAAATTTGGCTGAGTTTATTGTTATACTTGTAATTGGATTGCTTATATGTGCCTCAGGTTTCGCTGTGAGCAAGGGTAATATTTCACTTATACATTCTTATCATTATTGTAGGGTGATTGATAAAGATGCATATTGTAAAGCAATGGGTAGAGTCCTTATGATAATGGGTGTGCCTGTTTCTTTAAGTGCATTTGGCAGCTTGTTTCCGGCAGTTCCTTTTGTGGAGTCGGCAAGCACGGTAGTTCTTTTATTAAGTTTAATTGTAGGCTGTGTGTTTTTATTTAAATATCAATATAAATATAATGGTGGTTTATTTTAATTAAAAAGCAAAAAATCCTTTGCAGAATGTTCTGCAAAGGATTTTTTTTATTTAGATAATTTTTCTGCGCTTCGTAACAGTTTAATAAACGGTATGCTTAAAACAAGTGTGCAAATAAGGTTACTGGTGCCGTGAATAAGGTCAAAGGGAAGCCCTGTGCTTATCCAGGTGAGTGTACCTTTAAAATCAAGATGGTGCACAATAGCTTGAATAGGTGCATACAAAACACCATATAAATAACCGTGCAAGGCACATACCACGGCATATATGAAAGGTGCTTTTTTCCCTTTAAGCTCTTTTGGAAGGAGCATTATTGCTCCCCAGAGAATTGTCCATATGTAAACATAAGGAATCCACCACGTACCAAATCCGTTTAAAAGTCCTGTGAGGAATATAAAAATATATATAGGGTACAGTGCTTTTTTTCGGTACACAACGGTAATTGCCACAACAAATACGCCAATCAGGTGTATATTTGGAAGAATTTCCATAATAACCTTTGAAGCATACATTAATGCTCCGAGCATACCAAACAAGGTAATTTCCTTAATGTTTATTTTACTTTTCTGCTTTGAATTCATAGGTTTTGCCTGCTACGATTTCTGTTTGGTCAACGCCTTTTGAAGCATAAACTCCGTTTTCATAAAAAGCCCAGTACATACCGTCGGTATCGTAATCTAAGGTTTCACCGTCAACAGTTTTAACGTAAAGGCCGTATTCGCCCTCATCACCTGCAATGTAACCGCTTTCCAATAACGCCTCGCCAACATATTTTTTGTCGGAGGTAACGTTATAGGATGATACTGAGCCATCCTTGTGTGTAACCATAAAAGTAAAGGTTAAGTAAGATGGTGTTTCTGTAGGAGTGGAAGCGTCTGTGTTTTGTGAATTTTCGTTGTTTGAAGCTTCCGTACTTGGTTGGTTGCTTTCTGCCTCAGGTGTTTTTTTGCCGCATCCGTACATTGTAAGTGCTATAACCGCAATAAGCACAAATGAAAGAATGACTGACAAAATGCGTTTTGAATTTGTCATTTTCATTGTAAAGTCTCCTTTATGGATTATTTTTTTCTCCGTTTTCTTCAGGCACTCGCAACTGAAAACGGCAATTGTCGGCAAGTATTTCGACTTTATGCACCTTTTTCACCTTCTCAGAAAAATCCAATGGTGTGTCCGGAATTTGCGGTATTTCCGTAGAAAAAGGTTTTGTGCATATCACGGCGACGGGCTCGTACAGGATTTGCACCTGTTTCCATAACCGACCTTGAAATAATATCATAAAAAGCAAAAAAATACAAGGCGTATCATTGATACGCCTTGTAGTATTCAATTATTTATGGTAAAGCTTTTTGCTTTCGTGGTGAGGCTCGCATGTAAGGTTAATACCAAGCTTTCTGAAGGTATCTCTGTCTACCTGTGAAAGTATAACAGTTGCGTGTGCCTCGCTGCCCTTAAGCTCCTTAAGTACGTCAAAGGCTTTTTTAGCATTTTCATTTGTAACTGCGCTCATAGTAAGTGCAATAAGAATTTCATCTGTATGGAGCCTTGGGTTATGGTTGCCGAGTATATTTGTTTTAAGAGCCTGAATAGGTTCGATGATTTCTCTTTGTATAAGCAATTCCTTGTCGTCTATGCCTGCAATAACCTTAAGTGAATTAAGGAGAACGGCAGATGCGGCACCTAAAAGGTCACTTGTTTTACCTGTAACAATTTGACCGTTAGGTAATTCAATTGCAACTGCAGGACGGTTACCTGTTTCGGCACTTTTTGTAATAGCGGCTTTAACGGTAGGTCTTACGCTTTCAACAGAAATACCTGCCTGATTCATAAGGCTTTCAATTTTTGCAATTGCTTTGTCATTTTGTTGACCTAATTTTTTATCACAAAGAGTGGTAAAGAAACGCCTTACAATTTCTTCGTGAGAAGCGGCACAGCAAACGCTGTCATCAGTAATGCAGTAGCCCACCATATTTACACCCATATCGGTAGGTGATTTGTATGGGCTTTTGCCCTCGATTTTTTCAAACATAGCATTTAATACAGGAAAAACTTCAACGTCACGGTTGTAGTTTACTGTGGAAATGCCGTATGCTTCAAGGTGATAAGGGTCAATCATATTAACGTCGTTAAGGTCTGCCGTTGCAGCCTCGTAAGCAAGGTTAACAGGATGCTTTAAAGGAAGGTTCCATACAGGGAACGTTTCAAACTTTGCGTAGCCTGCTTTAATGCCACGAAGGTTATCGTGGTATAATTGTGAAAGGCAGGTAGCCATTTTACCGCTACCGGGACCCGGAGCCGTCATAATAACAACGGGACGCGATGTTTCAATATATTCGTTTTTGCCGAAGCCTTCTTCGCTGACAATTTTACGAACATTGTACGGGTAACCTTCAATAGGGTAGTGCATAAATACCTTTATGCCCAGTCCCATAAGCTTTTCTTTAAACTTTAATGCGGCAGGTTGACCGTCAAACTGTGTAATAACAACGCTGCCAACAAAAAGCCCTGCGCTTGTGAAAGCGTCAATAAGCCTTAAAACGTCGCTGTCGTAAGAGATGCCAAGGTCACGACGGATTTTGTTGTTTTCAATATCGCCTGCAGAGATAACAATAACAACCTCAGCGTGCTCTTTAAGCTTAAGAAGCATCTGAAGCTTGCTGTCAGGCTTGAAACCGGGTAAAACTCTTGAAGCGTGAAAATCGTCAAAAAGCTTGCCACCTAATTCAAGGTAGAGCCTTCCGCCAAAATCGTCAACACGTTTTAAAATCTGTTCTGACTGCTTTTCAAGGTACATATCGTTGTCAAAACCGATTTTTCTCTGGAAAACCATACAAACATCTCCTTCACAAACAATAATTTTATCAAATTCATATCTTTTTGTCAACGATAGGTAATGTAGAAAAAAGTGCTCTCTATTTGGTTAAGTTTTATGCTATCGGCTTTGTTGACTTTACTAAGTATAAGTTGTATTATATATAATAAGAGAAAATTGCTTTTTAACAAAGGAGTATACTATGGAACAGTTTGCAAAACGATTTGAGTTTGATTGCTCTCCCGTAGCACACAAGTCACATACTATTGTTCGTAAAAATGTAAGATTTACTGTTATTACACCTTGCCTTCTCCGTGTAGAAACTCAGGTAAAGGGTAAATTCTGTGATGAGCCTACACAAAGTGTATGGTTCCGTGATTTTTGCGAGCCTGAATTTAAGGTTAACGAATCAAGGGATACTATTGAGATTAAAACAACAAAGGCAAATTTCCTTTATTCTTACAAAAATCAAAAAATGGTTCGTATTAAGCTGCGTGACGGCAGAGTTGTAACAAACTTTACTGCAGGCAACCTTAAAGGTACTTGCAGAACGCTCGATATTACCGCGGGTATTATTACTCTCGGTGACGGCGTTTGTTCAAAAAACGGTGTTGCAATTCTTGATGACAGTGATACTCTTGTTCTTAAAAAAGACGGTTCAATTCTTCCGCGAGACAATAAGGAAAAAGACCAGTATTATTTTGCATACGGTAACAATTATATTGGTGCAACAACAGATTTGTATAAATTAACAGGTAAGGTTCCGCTTATTCCAAGGTATGCTCTTTCAAACTGGTGGAGCCGATATAAAGCATATTCACAGGATGAATACCTTAACCTTATGGATAAATTTAAGGAAGAAGAAATTCCTGTTACCGTTGCAACTGTTGATATGGACTGGCATTGGGTTGATATTAAAGATAAATTCGGTAAAGACAGTCACAAAATTCATCCTCATAAAAACTTTATGGAGTTTGTGTATGATTTCTGGTCAACAGGATGGACAGGTTACAGTTTTAATACCGACCTTTTCCCGGACCCTGCAGGCTTCCTTAAAAAATTGAAGGATGATAATTATAAGGTTACTTTTAACCTTCATCCGTCAATGGGTGTGCGTTGGTTTGAAGACCAGTATGAAGATATGTGTAAGGCTATGGGTCAGGACCCATCAAAAAAAGAGCCTGTTAAATTTGATATTACAGATAAAAAGTTTACTCTTAATTATTTTGATATTCTTCACCATCCTTTTGAAAAAATGGGTGTTGATTTCTGGTGGATTGACTGGCAACAGGGTACAAGGACAAATGTACCGGGCCTTGACCCGCTCTGGGCTCTTAACCATTATCATTTCCTTGATAATGCAAGGGATAATCACAGACCGCTTATACTTTCACGTTTCTGCGGTGCAGGTAGCCAGAGGTATCCTTTAGGCTTCAGCGGCGACACAACTCAGACATGGGCAAGCCTTGATTTTCAGCCTAACTTTACTGCAACAGCTTCTAATGTTGCATATCCTTGGTGGAGCCACGATATAGGCGGTCACTGTATGGGTAAAAAGGATGACGAGCTTTATCTTCGTTGGGTGCAGTTGGGTGTTTTCAGCCCTGTTATGCGTCTTCACTCAACAAATAACGAGTTTATGGGCAAGGAGCCTTGGAATTACAGCGGCCCTGTTGAAAGAATTGCAAAGGATGCACTTCGTTTAAGGCATAAGCTTCTTCCGTACATTTACACAATGAACTACCGTACACACGTGGATTGCAGAGCAATTTGCGAGCCTATGTATTATGCATATCCTGAAGAGGAGCGCGCTTATGAATGTAAAAATCAGTTCTTCTTCGGTACAGAGCTTATTGTTGCACCAATAACAGAGCACACATCCTCAGATTCAAATCTTGCAGGTGTTAACGTTTGGGTACCTGAAGGAAGGTATACAGATATTTTCACAGGCAGAATTTACAGCGGTAACCATTTCATTAAAATGTATCGTGACATTGAGAATATTCCTGTTCTTGCAAAAGCAGGTGCAATTATTCCAATGAGTGCGAACGACAGAACTAACGATTGTTCTAACCCTGAAACTCTTGAGCTTCTTGTTTACAGGGGTAACAACACCTTCACCTTATATGAGGATGATGGTGAAACACTTTCATATCAGAACGGTGAATATCTTAAAACTGCATTTACTGTTGCAGAGGACGGCTCAAAGGTTTTATTTACAATTAATAAAGAAGAGGGCGACTGCTCCGTATCACCTGAAAAGAGAACTTACGTTATTAAGTTCAAGGATATTGTAAGCGGTAACGTAAGCCTTAAGGTTAACGGCAAAGAAGCACAGGCTAAGATTGAAAAATGTGGCAAAACTCTTCAGGTTACAATTGCGGCAAAAACATCTGCAAAGGTTGAAATTGTAATTGATGATTGCACATATCTTACTAATATGGATAAAAAGCAGGAATTGATTCAGACAATTGCAAAATTCCAGATGGGTAACGATTACAAGGGTATGCTCTTTACAGATTTCCTTAAAAACGAAAAGCCGTTACCACCGCTTGCAGAAAGCTTTGCAGGACCTATAAGAGAAATAATGAAACTTTACAGAGGTTAATATGTCAATAATAGGTATATTAAAAAAGTACGCCTCAGATTACAACGTAGAGATTACGGAAGATTTAGGCAATAAACTTCAGATTTATGCAGAAAATCTGCGCGATTGGAACGACAAAATAAATCTTACTGCCATACTTGATGATGAGGGCATAGCAGTAAAGCATTTTCTTGACTGTCTTCTTGTTGGGAAATTTGCAGATTTTAAAAATGGTCAAAAAATAATCGACGTAGGTACAGGTGCGGGCTTTCCCGGCCTTGTGCTTGCAGCGGCATATCCCGGAATTCAGGTTACTTTGCTTGACTCTACCGGTAAAAAGCTTAAAGCGGTAGAGGATATTGCACATAAAATGGGTGTAACAAACGTGACTATTGTTCATATGAGGGCAGAGGATGCAGGCAAAAAGCCTGAATACCGTCAGCAATACGATTTTGTAACGGCAAGAGCCGTTGCGGAGCTCAGAGTTTTGCTTGAGTACACGTTGCCTTTTGTTAAAGTAGGCGGTTCGTTTTTGTCATTAAAGGGAGCCTCTGCTGTTAATGAAATTGATGCGGCAGGTAATTCCTTAAAGACCTTGGGCGGTAAAATTCAAGAGGTTTTTGAGTTTTCTCTTCCCGGAGGAGATAAAAGAGCCATTATAAATGTAAAAAAGATTTCGCAAATTCCGCCAAAATTCCCCCGTGTTTCTGCACAAATTGCTAAAAAACCCTTATAAAACTAACGAATTAAAGCATTTTGGGTCGTTTTCTCCCGACCGAAAATGCTTTATTTTTTTGTTGTATGGTGGTATAGTTTAATCACAGAGAGGGATACGGTAAACAAAAGCACATACATTCAGGAGAATTAAAAGATGTTAAAATCCACAACAAAAAATAAGGCGAATTGCCAGATTCAGCTTTTGCCTCACGAGGTTATTTTACCAAACCCTCATCAACCCAGAGTAAGATTTGATTACAACGAGCTGGAAGGTCTTGCAGTTTCTATACGTACAAACGGCATTTTGCAACCCATAAATGTGCGTAAGCTTCAGGACGGAAAATACGAGTTGATTTCAGGTGAAAGGCGGTTACGTGCCGCAAGAATGGTAGGCATTACAAAGCTACCTTGTGTTGTTATGGATGTTTCGGACGAGCAATCTGCATTGTTTGCCATAATAGAAAACGTGCAACGCCAGAACCTTGATTTTTTTGAAGAGGCAGTTGCCATAGAAAAGCTTATTACAATTCACGGTCTTACTCAGGAGGAAATTGCAAAAAAATTAGGAAAGGCACAATCTACCTTATCAAACAAGCTTCGTTTGTTGCGGTTGCCGGAGGATATACGCGATAAAATCTCATGTGCAAATCTTTCGGAGCGACACGCAAGAGCGTTACTTACCGTGCCTGACAACGCTCTTCGTTCAAGACTTTTGGATATAATTATAGAAAGGCACCTTAATGTCAGCGAAACGGAGCGCCTTGTAGCTGATGCCATAAGGCGAAAAAAAGCAAAAAATAAGCCCTCAATGAGAGGGTACAAGGATATGCGTATATTTTTAAACACGTTAAACCACGCGGTTGATGTTATACGCAAGGCCGGGATAGAAGCGGATACTGCAAAAAGCGAAACAGACACATATTTTGAATATGTTATCCGTATTTCTAAGCCCGATGAAATAGTAGTTAAAGAAATAACTACGCAAGTTGTTTAATTGATATATTCTCCTTGAAGAATCACACCACTTCACGGAGTTTATATAAAGCCATATCTTTCTCTTTCACACCCCAC